>CAZRKS010000032.1:0-16113 GCA_964600315.1 uncultured Steroidobacteraceae bacterium
GCGGCCGGTGCTCGACAGGCGCGAGATGTGCACCGCGTAGCCGGTCTTGATCGTGGTGATGATCTGCTTGGTGTCGCCGTCGATCAGCGCCACTTCGCCGGCGTCACGCAGCGTGACCGCGAAGATGTTGTCGAGGTTGTACTTGTTCTGCTTCGTCTTCGGGCGGTCGGCGACCGGCACCAGCACCGTCCAGCTCGCCTTCATCTCCTTCATGCCGAACTCGGGCGGCTGCGGAGGGGTCTGCTGCACGAAGCGCGCCATCAGGTCGACCTGCTCGGGGGTCAGCTCGCCCGACTTGCCCCAGCTCGGCATGCCGGCCGGCGAGCCCTGATTGATGAACACCTTCAGGTACTCGGTGCCCTTCTTCTGGGTGATGTCCGGGGTGAGCGGCTTGCCGGTCGCGCCCTTGCGCAGCACGCCGTGGCAGCCTGCGCAGCGCTCGAAGTAGATCTGCTGGGCCTGCTTGAACTCGGCCTCCGACATCGTCGGCGCGCCCGGGGTCATCAGGATCTGGGTGCCCTCGGCACCCGCGGGCGACGGCGCGCCCTGGTACTTGAGCTCGGCGGTCGTGGTCGGATGCTGGGTCGGCGAGTCGGCCTTCTTGGGCGCTGCGGCCGCCTTGGCGCGCATCGCCGCGACTTCCGCGACAGACACCGGGCCGGCGTTGTTGCCCCAGGAATTGCGCACGTAGGTCAGCGCGTCGGCGATCTCCTTGTCGGAGAGTTGCGTCATCGCCGGCATGACCGAATTGAACTTGTTGCCGTTGACGACGACCTCGCCCTGCAGGCCGTTCACCACGACGCCCACGCCGCGGTCCGCGTCGTGCAGCAGGTAGTCCGAGCCGGCGAGCGGCGGGAACGCGCCGGGCAGGCCCTTGCCGTCGGCCTGGTGGCAGGCCATGCAGGTCACTTCGTAGACCTTCTTGCCTTCGGCGACCTGCGCGGCGATCGATGCCGCCCCGGCTGCCTCCGCCTGGTGCACTTGTTGGGCCCGGGCAGTCCCGGCGAACGCGAACGCGCTCGCTACGGCCAGGGCGATCGCGGCCCGCGATCCGACAGTCAACGTGGATTTCATGGATGGCTCCCTCGTATGGAACTCGGGTGGGCCGACGCGCGCCCACTACTCTTATTCCACACCTTAGGTGCAGCGCATCACATCCGCATTGATCTCAGTCAAGCCGCCTCGGGCCGGCTAGGGAACGGCGTCCAGCACGGCCAGAAGTCTTTTCCGGTCAGGAACTTGCAGGTCCCGGCCGTGGACGACGAGCGTGCCCGAGTCCGACAGCTGGCGGAGGATCCTGGACAGCGTCTCGGGCTTCATGGAGAGCCGTGAGGCCAGTTCCTGCCGCGACTCCGACAGATGGATCTCCGCGGGACCCATCTCGTCCGGGGGCAGCCGCCCCTCGATCATGCGGACCAGCCGATGCGTCGCGCTCTCGAGCGTCAGGTACTCGATTTCGCGCAGGCGCAGGTGCAGGCGCTGGCTCAGGTGGCCGAGCATGCGCAGGCAGGTCTCCGGGCTCTCGCGCAGCGTCGCGAGGTATTCGCGATTCTGGAAGCGGGCCACGCGCGAGTGCACGGCCGCGACCGCCGACACCGGGTAGGCCGGGCCCTCCATGAAGAGGACCGCCTCGGCGAAACTGCTGCCGGGCCCGATGATTTCGACGATCTTTTCCTCGCCCGACTTGGAATAGAGGACGAGGTTCACCTGTCCCTCGATCACGACGAAGAAGTGCTGGGCGGGCTGGCCGCGGTCGAAGAGGATCTGACCCGCATCGAATTCGTCGACATGGCTCGTGGCGAGCACCCGCTGCAACTGGACGGGCGAAAATCCCGCGAACAGGTGGTGCGCGCGGAGGACGGGCGACAGGCTTTCGATGCTGGACATGCGCCAAAACCTAGCAGCCCGCGGGCGCCGGTGGAATACCGGCATGTCCGCACCGACGCCGGGAGCCCCTTGCGGCCGTCATCCCGAGAGGCCCGTGAAGAACCCCAGGGGCTGATGCGCGCGCGCCACGGACACCAGGAATGCCACGGTCGCGAGCGCCGCGACGAAGGCCGTCGCCCGGATCGGCTTCGTCCGTCCGCGCCGCAGCGCGATGCTGCCGAGCACGATGTAGACGACCAGGAGCAGGACCTTGGCCGTGAGCCAGCCGGTCGTGAACGGGTACTGGTGGATGATCGTGGTCAGCAGCAGGGCTGAGGCGAGCAGCACGGTGTCGATCGCGACCGGCGTCCAGCGCAGCACCGGGTTCTGCAGCCGCGGGGAATCGGCGAGCATCAGCAGGCCGCGCGCCGTGAACAGCGTGATGGTGAGGATCGCGCAGGCGATGTGCACTGCGCGGAGCGGGAAGTAGAACTCCGTCATCCCGGCTTGCCGTCCGCGCGCGGCGCGAGGTAGATCGGACCGTGCCGCGCGGACCAGGCAGCGAACGCGAGCAGCCAGACGAGCGCGCTGCCGAGCAGGAGGGCGCGGATCGCCGCAGGGGCGGCGACCAGTTCGCTGCCGACCCGTGCGAGGGCCGCGAACTGCACGCCGAGGAAGCACGCGAGGGCGTAACGGTCCATGGCGAGCCGCCGCCCCGAGTGCCCCATGGTGACCCGCGTGACCATGGCCACCAGCATGCCGCCGAAGAAACCGACGCCGAGCGCATGGATCGGCGCACGACCCAGGGCCCACTCGCCGGTCAGCGCGAAGCTGGCGTCCCGCGCCGTCTGCAGTGCGAACGCGATCGGCAGCCACGCGTAGCCGGCGTAGAGAGTCCAGAGCAGCGGGTTGCCGCGGGCGCGGAACGAAGTCCAGCGCACGGCGCAGGTCGCGGCCAGTGCGGTGAGCGCGAGGTCGACGACGGCCAGCGACTCCAGCGCCCCGGTCGTGCCGAGCAGCAACCTCAGATACGCGAGCGAGACGACCGCGACCAGGATCCACTGCGGCCGCCATGCGACGTATCCCGGCACCGCGCCCTGCGAGAAGAACGGCACCATGCGGTGACACACCGCGAAGAAGACCGGCAACAGGAAGCCCCACAGGGCGGCCCGCACCGCGAAGTGCAGCGCGAAATCGTTCGCGGCCCACAGTCCGTAGCCGAAGCCGGCGGCGGCGACGATCCCGACCGCGAACCCGCTCGCCACGACGACGGCGTGCGCGACGACCTGTTGTGAGTCGACCAGCACGCGGAGCAACGCGACGAGGCCGACGCTGAGCCCGGCCAGGGTCAGCGCCACGGCGACGAGCTGCAGGTGCGGGCTGGCCTGTACGCCGGCGATCCACGTGGCCGCGCCGGCGACGAGCAGCAGCGCGGTGGCGACATAGGCGCCGCGCGGCACCAGCGGGCCGTTCATCCAGCGCGGAAACGTCGTGAACAGGAAGCCGAACATGAACGTGGGCAACGTGACGAACAGCATCAGGAACGAATGCGCCCAGATGGGCGCGACCGCGAGGTCGAGCGCAAAGAGCGGCCAGCCGGCCGAGCGCGCGACGAGATGCGCGAGCCACCACGCGCTCGCGAGCAGGAGATTGGTGAGCCCGGCCAGGAAGAGCAGCCGGTGGGGTGCGGCCGTCACCACGGCCCAGCGCGACGTCGTCACAGGTCCGCCGCCGGTCAGATCGCCTTGGAGAACCGCTGCTGCGAGGCCTGCACGGAGGGCAGGTAGGCATCGAACGCCATGGCGAGATGCCGGAGCAGCAGCCGCCCGGCCGGCAGCACGCGCAGGCCGGGGGCGACGAATTCCGCGAGCCCGTCCGCCACCAGGGGTTCGAGGGCCACGAGTTCGCTCGCGAAATAGCTGCGGAAGTCGATGTCGTGGCGTCTGCCGGTGGCGTCGAAGTCCAGCACGCCGTAGCACATGATCTGCTGGATCACGTCGCGGCGGATCAGGTCGTCGCGCGTCAGCGAGTAGCCGCGGTGCACCGGCAGCTCGCCGCGGTCGAGCGCGCCGTAGTATTCGGGCAGGGTCTTAAGGTTCTGCACGTAGTTCTCGCCGACCTTGCCGATCGAACTCACGCCCAGGCCGATCAGGTCGCAGTAGCCGCGCGTCGAGTAGCCCTGGAAGTTCCGGTGCAGCGTGCCGTTCTGCTGCGCGAGCACGAGTTCGTCCTGCGGCAGCGCGAAGTGGTCCATGCCGATGTACACGTAACCCGCGCCGGACAGCTTCTCGATGGTGAGCCCGAGCAGCTGCAGGCGGGTCTCGGGCGTCGGCAGCAGCTCGGCGTTCAACTGCCGCTGAGCCTTGAACATCTGCGGCAGGTGGGCATACGCATAGACGGCAAATCGGTCGGGACGTGCGGAGAGCACTGTGTCGAGCGTCTTCGCGAAGCCTTCGGGGGTCTGCCGCGGCAGGCCGTAGATCAGGTCGACGCTCACCGAGCCGAAGCCGAACTCGCGGGCCTCGTCGATCAGGCGCAGGGTGTCCGGCACCGACTGGATGCGGTTCACCGCCTCCTGCACCAGTGGATCGAAGTCCTGGATGCCGAGGCTGCAGCGGTTGAAGCCGATGCGGGCCAGGTCGCGCAGGGTGTCGCGGGTGATGGTGCGCGGATCGAGCTCGATCGAGTACTCGCGGCCCGCGTCGCTCGACAGCCGGAAGTGGCCCGCCATCTTCCCGACCAGCTGTTCGATCTCGAGCGAGGTGAGGAAGGTCGGCGTGCCGCCGCCGAAATGCAGCTGCTCGACCTCGCGGCTGCGGTCGTAGAGCTGTCCCTGCAACTCGATCTCGCGGTACAGGCGCTGCAGGTAGGCCTCGGCCTTCTCGTGGTTGCGCGTGATGACCTTGGTGCAGCCGCAGTAGAAGCAGGGGCTCGAGCAAAACGGGATGTGCACGTAGAGCGACAGCGGCCGCGGATGCGCTTCCTGATTGCTCGCCATCGCGGCGGCCCGGTACTCGGCGAGCCCGAAACGGTCGCTGAACTGCACCGCGGTCGGGTACGACGTGTAGCGCGGACCGGAGCGGTCATAGCGGCGGACGAGATCGACGTCGAACCGGATCTGGTGCGGGTTCATGGGCTTCCCTGGGTCTGGAGTGCGGCCGGAGCATGCTCCGGGCGGGTGGCCCGGCCTCCGCGCGCGCCAAGAGTGCTCAGCAGGCGCCGGCCAGTCATCGGTACTTGCCGAAGCATAGTCGCCGCTCCGCGCGAGGGGTAGGGGGCGGGCCCCGGGGCGGAGGTCGACCGGCCGGCGGATCCGCTAGAATTTCGCCTGGTCCCAGGATTCCCCGGAGACATCCTTGAGCAGCAACGAATCCGGCAGCGCCGCTGCCCCGGCCGGAGCGCCGATCGCGACCGATGCCCTGATCATCGGGGCGGGCCCGGCCGGGCTCTTCCAGGTCTTCGAGCTCGGCCTGCTCGGCATCAAGGCGCACGTCGTCGACACGCTCAGGCATCCGGGCGGCCAGTGTGCCGAGCTCTACCCGGACAAGCCGATCTACGACATCCCGGCGCTGCCCGTGTGCGGCGCCCAGGAGCTCGTCGACCGGCTCCTGCAGCAGGTGAAGCCCTTCGAGCCGCAGTTCCATTTCGGCCAGGAGGTCTGCGAACTGCAGCGCCGGGACGACGGCACGTTCCTCGTCGCGACCGCCACGGGCACCCGGTTCGAGGCGAAGACGGTGGTGATCGCGGCGGGCCTCGGCTCGTTCCAGCCGCGCCGCTTGGGCGTCGAGGGGGCGGACGCCTTCGAGGATTCCCAGGTGCATTACCGGGTGCGCAATGCCGCGGACTTCCACGGCCAGCGGCTGGTGATCTTCGGCGGCGGCGACTCGGCGCTCGACTGGGTGCTGGACCTGAACGGCAAGGCGGCCAGCATCGTGCAGGTGCACCGGCGCCCGGAGTTCCGCGCCGCGCCGGCCTCGGTGGAGCGCATGCGGCAGCTCGTGGCCGCGGGCAGGATGAAATACGCCGAGGGCATCGCCACCGGCCTGCGCATCGTCGACGGGCGGCTGACGGGCGTCACGGTGAAGTGCAGCGACGGCACGCTGGCCGACTTCGACGCCGACCACGTGCTCGCGTTCTTCGGTCTGCACCCCAAGCTCGGGCCGATCGCTGAATGGGGCCTCGAGCTCGACAAGAAGGCGCTCAAGGTGGACACGGCGAAATTCCAGACCAGCGTGCCCGGCATCTTCGCCATCGGCGACATCAACACCTATCCGGGCAAGAAGAAGCTGATCCTGAGCGGCTTCCACGAGGCGGCGCTCGCTGCGTTCGCGATCGCCGAGCACCTGAACCCCGCGAAGAAGGTGCATCTGCAGTACACGACCACGAGCCCGATCATGCAGAAGCGGCTCGGCGTGACCGAACCGGGCGCTGCGCCGTGACGCCGCGATGAACGCGCCGCTGGCCGATCTGCTCCGGCTGCTCCGGCTCGAGCGGCTCGAGACGAACCTGTTCCGCGGCGAGAGCCGCGACATCGGCAATCCGCAGGTGTTTGGCGGGCAGGTGCTCGGACAGGCGCTGATGGCGGCCTGCGGCACCGTCGAGGGTCGCGGCGTCCATTCGCTGCACGCCTACTTCCTGCGCCGCGGCGACTTCAACGCGCCGATCGTCTACGAGGTCGATCGCAGCCGCGACGGGGCGAGCTTCACCAGCCGACGGGTCGTCGGCATTCAGCACGGGCAGCAGATCTTCCACCTGGCTGCTTCGTTCCAGGTCGAGCAGGATGGGCCCGATCACCAGGTGGCGCCGCCGCCCGTGGCGCCGCCCGAGGAATTGCCGGACCTGGCCGTCGAGGCACGCAAGCACCTCGCGAAGATGCCGGCGGAGAGGCGTCGCTTCTGGTCGCTCGAGCGTCCCTTCGAGATCCGCTCCGTCGAAGCGGTGAAGGCCGGCGCGCCGCAGCCGGGGGTGCGCAACCTGTGGTTTCGCCTGACCGGTCGCTGCCCGGACGACCCCGTGCTGCACCACTGCCTGCTCGCGTACATGTCGGACTACCATCTGCTCGAGACCGCGACGCTGCCGCACGGCCTGTCGTACCGGCCGCACGACGTCACGCTGGCGAGCATCGACCACGCGATGTGGTTCCACCGCCCGTTGCGGGTCGACGAGTGGCTGCTGTACGCGCTGGTGAGCCCGTCGAGTTCCGGGTCGCGCGGCTTGGCGTTCGGCCGCATCTTCGATCGCAGCGGGCGCCTGGTGGCGAGCACCGCGCAGGAAGGGCTGATGAGGACGCGGGGCTGACTACTGCAGCCCGAGTTCGAGGCGGACTTTGCCGTCCTGCGGAGTGACCTTGCCCGCCTTGTTGAGGAACACTCGGGCCGGCTCGAGCTGAGTGCCCTCGAGCAGGGCGCGCTGCACGGCCGCGGCGCGGTCTTCGCCGAGCTTGCCGAGGTCGGCCTCCGGTGCCGCCGCACGCGCCCGGGTCTCCTTTTCCAGGTAGTCGAGCGTCGCCGACTGACGCAGTGCCTTGGCGGCGTCGCGCGAGGTGCCCTCCGGCGGGGCCGGCGGTTCGGGAACCTGCGACTCGGCGCCGGTTTGCTGGCGCAACAGGGTCGCGAGCACCGCAATCCGGTCCTGCGGCTCGAGCGACTCGAAGGGCGGGGCCGCGCTGTCGTACTTGCCCTCGAGCTTCGTGGCGGCCAGCGCGGCGGCGCGCTGCTGCTCATAGGCGGCATTGGCGAGCGCCGGGCCATCCAGTTCGGCCAGCGTGCCAATCGGCACGTCGAGGCGGATCCCGGGCTTCTGCACCAGGCTCTTCGCGAGCGCGGCCAGCCGCTCGACCGCCTGCGCGTCGAGGTCCGCTCTGCCCGGTGCGAAGTCGACGAACTGGGCTTCCTCCGCGCCCTGGAACAGTGCGCCGAGCAGCTTGAAGGGCGCGGTCACCACCTTGGTGAGCAGATTCTTCACGATCTGCCAGATGATCGGCCCGATGCGGAAGGTGGGGTCGTCGAGGGTGCCCGACACCGGGATGTCGAGTTCGATGACGCCGTCGCTGTCCTTGAGCAGCGCGGTCACGAACTTGACGGGCAGCGTCGCCTCGCCCTTGGCCGCCGTGGGCTCGCCCCACTCGAGCTGGTCGATGCGCACCTTGTGCTCTGCATCGAGCTTGCGCTCCTGGATGCGGTAGTGCAGGTCGGTCGTGAGCTTGCCCTTCGCGATGCTGTAGCCCGCGTACTCGCCGGAGTAGGGGTTGAAGATCGGCAGCGAGATGTTCTCGAACCTGAGACCGACGTCCGTGAACCGCTCGTACGAAAACGGCTGGATCTCTCCGGCGATGGTGACGGGCGAGTAGGGCCCGACTTGCCCCTTAAGGTCCACCTTCGCGTGCGAGGCGGGGTCGCTCGAGAGCGCGCTCAGCGTGCCGTCGAGATTCGTCACCTTGGCCGAGAAGTTCGGGCGGATCGACAGGTCCGTGAAGTCCAGTGTGCCGCCGTCGACGCGCACCTCGCGGATGCGGATCGGCGTGCCTTCTTCCGGCAGCGCGGCAAGCGCGGGTGCGGGCGGTGCCTTGCCTGCCTTGCGGGCCTTCGCCGCCCGGCGCTCCGCCGCCTCTCGTTCGCGCTCGCGTTGCCGCTTCTCGGCCGCGGTGAGCTGCGCCTCGGCGGCCGCGGCCGCGCGCCGCTCCGCGAGCGCCTGCGCCGTGCCTTCCGGGTCGAGCACGGCGGCGATGTTGATGACGCGCTCCGGGTCGATGATCACGCGCGCATATGGCTCCGCGACCGTGATGCGCTCGATGTTCACGGCGTCCGGCCCCATCGCGTAATGGAGCCGGGCGACCTTCACCTCGCGGAACTCGACGAGCTCCTTGCGCTGCGCATTGTCGACCGAGCTGAACCCGGCGATGGTCACGTCGCCGTCGAAGCTCAGGTTGGGGCCGGGTGCGTCGGCCGGGTCGAGCTTCACGCGGCCTTCGACGCCGAGTTCCCCGCCCTTGATCGTGAGATCGGCGAGCGGCAGCACGTAGGGCTGCAGGATCGTCATGCGCGCCTTCGCGAGCCGGATGCCGAGGTCCGCGGCGAGCGGATCGGGCGTCATCGTGCCCTCGGCATCGAATGCCGCGTGACCGTTGATGACGGCGTCGACCTTGACCGGCAGCGGCCTCGAGAGGTCGAGGCTGGCGCTCTTCACGTGCACGTTGACCGGCGCCAGCGCGAACTTCTTCACGGGCTCCTGCATCCGGTCCTCGAAATCCACGGCAGCGCGCACGACGTCGACGCTCGCGACCTCGACGTGCCACGGATTCGGCAACTCCGTCTTGCGCACCACGGCGGGCAGGTTGGCGGCCTGCTCGCCACTCTCAGCGGCCCGGGCGGCCGCCGGCTCGGCGGCCGGGACCTCGGCAGGGCCGGCCGGGGCCGGCTCGAACAACTCCGCGAGGTTCACCGACCCGTCGGGCAGGATCCACGCCTGCGCGGTGACGTCCGCAACCGTCACGTTGGCGATCTTGACGGTCTGCTCCGGAAGCGCGACCGCGGTGTCGGTCAGCACGAGGCTCGGCACCTTGACCCAGTCGGCGTCCGCATTGCGGGCGCGCAGGGCGAGTCCGGTGAATTCCATCTTCGGCAACCGGAGCTTCAGGTCCAGTTCCTTGCCGAGCGCGAACTGGTATTTCGCCGACAAGTCGATCTGGCCGGAGGTCAGGGCAAAGGGCAGCGCGTCGCCGAGATACTCGGAGACGCGGGTCGCCTGCAGGTGACCCATGGCGACCTCGCCCTGCGAGGCGAACTGTGGCGCGAGCGTGACGCGGCCCTTCCAGTCGAAGGTCTCGCCAGTCCCGCTCCGTGCGGTCAGCGCGAAACCGCCGCCCGCGGGTGTCGTGCGGAAATCCTCGAGCTTGAACTCGACCGGCGTGAACCGGTGATGGAACGGTCGCGGCCGGGCGAGGTCGTGGATCTCGATCGATCCGCCGTCGACGACCAGTGATTGCAGCCACACGGGGGGCGGCGGTGATTCAGGTTCGTCCGGTTCGTCCGGAGGCACGAGGTCGAGCAGGTTGATCGCCCCGTCCGGGCGGATCACCGCGTTCATCCGCGGCGCCTCGAAGTCGACGTCCTTGAGGATCAGCGTGCGCTGCCAGAGCGAGGCCAGTTCGACGTCCACGAACAGGCGGCGGAACGCGAGCATCGGCTGCCCGTCGGCATCGGGCAGCGCGACGTCGCGGATCTCGGCCTGCAGCTTGAAAGGGTCGATCCGGACCGCGCCGATCGCCAGTTCGCGCCCGTAGGACTCGCGGACGAACTCGATGGCCTTCGAGCGCACGAAGCCCGGCGCGACCTTGAACCCGACGAGCGCATACGCGCCGACGAGCGCCGCGACGATCGCGACCGCCCACAGCAGCCGGGACCTGAGGACGTCGGCCAGGCGCAATGGCTACTTCTCTTCGTTCAGCCAGCGGTAGAGATAGCCGGCGATCAGCGCGCCCAGGACCGGCGCGACCCAGAACATCCAGAGCTGCCCGAGTGCGGCGCCCCCTTCGATCAGGGCCGGTCCCGTGCTGCGGGCCGGGTTCACCGACGTGTTGGTGACGGGAATGCTGATGAGGTGGATCAGCGTCAGCCCGAGCCCGATGGCAATGGGCGCGAATCCGGCAGGCGCGCGCCTGTCGGTCGCCCCCAGGATGATCACCAGGAACATGAGCGTCATGACGACTTCGGTCAGGAAGCCCGCGGCCGCCGAGTACCCGCCAGGCGAATGCGTGCCGTACCCGTTCGAGGCGAGCCCGCCGGCGAGGTCGAAGCCCGGCTTGCCAGTGGCAATCATGTACAGCACGAAGGCGCCGACGAAAGCACCGAGCACCTGCGCGATGACGTAGGGCAGGACCTCGCTCGCGGGATGCCGGCCGCCGGCCCAGAGCCCGACCGTGACGGCTGGATTGAGGTGGCAGCCCGAGATGTGGCCGATCGCAAAGGCCATCGTGAGCACGGTCAGGCCGAAGGCGAGCGAGACGCCCACCAGGCCGATGCCGACCTCGGGGAAACGCGCGGCCAGCACGGCACTGCCGCAGCCTCCGAGCACCAGCCAGAACGTGCCGAGGAATTCGGCGGCGAGCTTCTTTGACATGGGCATGGTCAGGCACCCTCCCGGTGAACGATCGTGACAGCCGCCCCCGGGGACGGAATCTAGCGATTCCCCCCGCGCCGGCACAAGCGCTGCCGGGTCAGCGCTCCGGGTCCGGCAGGACCTTGCCCGGATTCATGATGCCCCGCGGGTCGAAGGCCCGCTTGATCGAGCGCATCAGGTCGAGCGCCACCGGGCTCTCGTGTCGCGCCAGCGCCTCGCGCTTCAGCCGCCCGATGCCGTGCTCTGCGCTGATGCTGCCCCCGAATCGGCGCACGACCTCGAACACGGCGGTCTCGATGGCAGGCCCGAGCGCCAGGAACGCCGCGCGATCGCCGCCGGCCGGTTCGCTCACGTTGAAATGCAGGTTGCCGTCGCCGACGTGCCCGTAGGTCACCATGCGGCCCGCCGGGACGATCGCGAGCACGGCCGCCGTCGCGGCTTCCATGAACTCGGGCAGGGCTCCCACCGGGACCGACACGTCATGCTTCAGGCTGGCGCCCTCGGCGCGCTGCGCCTCCGGGACCGACTCGCGCAAGCGCCAGAGCGCGTCCCGCCGCGCCACCGATTCCGCGAGCACGGCATCGAGCACGTAGCCGTCGCGCATCGCGTCCGCGAGCGCCCGCTCGAACACCTCGCGCAATGCCGGGTCGTCTCGGGTGGACGCGACCTCGCAAAGGACACAATGCTCGTGGGCGCGACCGAGTGGGTCGGTCACGCCGGGAATGTGCCTCTGCACCAGTTCGACCGCCAGGCGCGGCAGGTATTCGAAACTCGTCACGAGATCGCCCGTGGCAGCGCGCAGCTGCGCGAGCAGGTCGACCGCGCCCTGCGGATCGCGCACCGCGACGAACGCCGTCTCGACCGTGCGCGGGCGTGGGAACAGCCGCAGGCTCGCGGCGGTGATCACGCCGAGCGTGCCCTCGGCGCCGATGAAGAGGTCGCGCAGGTCGTAGCCGGTGTTGTCCTTGCGCAGGTTCGAGAGACCGTCGAGCACGCGGCCGTCCGGCAGCACGACCTCGAGACCGAGCACGAGTTCGCGCGCCACGCCGTAGCGCAGCGCGTTCAGGCCGCCGGCGTTGGTCGACAGGTTGCCGCCGATCTGCGCGCTGCCTTCCGCGCCGATCGACAGCGGAAAGAACCGGTCCGCGCGCTCGGCCGCCGACTGCGCGTCGGCGAGGATGCAGCCCGCCTCGGCGACCATCGAGAAGTTCGCCGCGTCCATCTCGCGGATGCGGTTCATGCGGCGCAACGAGAGCACGATCTCGCTGCCGTCGCCGCTCGGCGTTGCGCCGCCGCAGTAGCTCGTATTGCCGCCCTGCGGCACTACGCCGACCCCGAGTTCATTGCAGATGGCGAGCACCGCAGAGGTCTGCGCAGTCGACGCGGGGCAGGCCACCAGTGGCGTCGAACCGTGGTACAGGCCGCGGAAATCGGTCTCGAAGGGCGCCACGCGGTCGCGCTCCTCGAGACATCCGGTCGGCCCGAGCGCGAGACGGATGCGTTCGACCGCCGCGCGGACTCTCTCTTGCCGTTCCATCGTCATCGAGGCGCGGCGTCGTGTGCCCGGCGCGCTCAGGCCGCCTGCGGCGAAGTGAACCGCGCCATCAGGACGGACACGACCACCGCCACGAGCAGCACGGTGATGGAGGCGAGCGCGTTCGTGAGCAGGCCGGGTGCGAAGAGCAGGAGCAGCCCGAAGCCGAGCATCATGAACCCCGAGACGAGCTTCAGGACGCGACCCTCAGACTCGGTCAACTTGCGCGCGCCCATGGTGCGCGTGAACACGACGACGATGGCGAGCAGCGGCAGGACGTAGATCGCGTTGTAGGCCGCGAGCCAGGCGTAGTATTGCCACGACTCGAGCTTCGCGAGCGTCAGCGCGCGCGTGTAGACCATCGGGAAGCCGGCGGTGCAGAGCAACTCGTAGGAGTTGGCGACGATCGCGAGCACGACCGTGCTCACCAGCATCGGTCCCATGTCGCCCGTCGTCACGACCTCGCGCATGCGCTTGAAGAGCCCCGGCTTGGCGGCGTCCGGGATGGACAGGCTCGGGCCGGCCTTGAACCAGAAGTAGTCCTTGATGTTGAGCGCCGCCACCGTGAGGGCCAGCAGGCCGGCGATGATCGTGATCACGCGCAGCTCGCCGGCGATCAGGAACACGTTGAGCCAGGCGGCCATGAAGACGAAGTAGACGATGCCGGAGAACAGCACGAAGGTTCCGCCGACGATCGCCATGCGCGTGCGGCTTCTCGCGTGCACGAGCAGGCTCAGCAGGAAGAGCAGCACGAAGAAGGCGCAGGGATTGAACGCGTCCATCCCGGCCAGCACCAGCGTCAGGATCGGCAGGGAAAACGCCTTCGCATCGACGGTGCCCGCGAACGGCAGGTGTACCAGGGTGCCGGCGTCCGTCTCGGACGTCGTGGGCTGCCCGGTCGCGGTGCTGCCGCTGGCGGGTGCCGCGCCGGCGCCGCCCGCTCCCGCGGCACGGCCATCGTGGCAGGCATCGAGGGCGCGTTCGAGTTCGGCCCCGGTCGTGGCGGCGCTGTCGTAGCCGATCATGACCTGACGGCAGAAGACGAAGCCCGGCACGGAGAGCGCCTCGACGCCGAGCGACTGCGCTGTGTCGTAATAGAACCGCGCGTTGGCGCGATTGTCCTTGACCGCGTAACGCCGGATCTCGAGCCAGGGCTTCTGCGCGGCGAGTTCGTCGAGAAACGGCTTCGCGGCCTGGCAGTGCGGGCAAGTCGGCGAGAAGAAGTAGTAGAGGCGCACCGTGGGCGTGCCGTCGGACGCGGTACCGTGCCAGAACGCATCCGATGCGGGATCGGGCTCTGCGGCCGGCAAGCAGGGCGCGAGAAAGAAGATCAGTGAGGCGACCAGCGCGAGCCGGGACAGGTTCATGAGTTATCGGTGAAGGGCGAGCCTGAGGTGCGCGCATGATAGCGGTCCGCGCGCAAGGGGATCTCCGTTCTTGTACCGATGTGCCGCCGCCTCGCTCTCTAAGCGTCGGCCGGACCGCGCGTGGCCGATCCATGCGGCAGGACGCGGGTCACGAGGTTGCGATCGTCCTCGACGAGGACGATCACCGGCTCGAAGCCCTCGAGTTCCGCACGCTCGAAATACCCCTCGGCGAGGATGATCACCTTGTCGCCGCGCTGGAAGTGGCGCGCGGGCGGCCCATTGAGACAGATGTCGCCGCCGCCGCGCGGCCCCGGCATCACGTAGGTCTGCCAGAACACGCCGTTCGAGACGTTGGTGATGTTGACGTACTGGTAGGGCCGGATGCCGCTCAGCTCGAGGAGCGCCGCGTCGATGGTGATCGAGCCCACGTAATTCAGGTCCGCTTCCGTGACGGTGGCGCGGTGGATCTTGGCGATGCAGGCGCGGATCAGCATGCGCTTCACCTCGATCTGATCGAGTCCGGGTTCGCCAGCTGCTCGCGGAAGGTTCAGTAGCGGCCGTGCGTCTTGTAGAGGTAGTTGGTCAGCTCAGCGGTCTGCATGGACAGCCGGCGCTGGATCTCGTGCACCACGCGCACGATCGCGCGCATGACGTGGTAGACCACCTTCGGCTTCGTGTCGAGCAATCCCTCGAGCGAATCGCGGCTCAGCCCGAGCACGCGCGTGTCGCTCAACGCGACCAGCGAGGCATAGCGCGTCGCGCCGTCGAGGAACGACAACTCGCCGACGACGTCGCCGGGCCGGATCGCGTTCAACGTCACCTCGGTCTCGGTGCCGGCCGCCTTCACCACGCCGAGTACGCCGCTCGTCACGACGTAGAGGTGGTCGTCGGCCGCGCCCTCGTGCACGAGCACGTCGCCGTGCTTCAGGTCGCGCAGGGTCATGGCGCGGGCCAGCGTGCGCCGCTCGTCCTCGTTCAGCTCGACGGCCAGCTTCGACTTGCTCAGGCCCTCGAAAATGGCGGCTTCGCTCATGGTGCGCACTCCGGCGATGGGAACCTGAGCGATTTTCGCGGGACAGCGGGTGCGGCGGTAGTAGGTGAAACCCGATGGCCCGTCGCCCGTGGCCCGCCGCCGTGTCCCCGTCGTGGCGATCAGCCGGCGGATCGGACGCGGGCATAGCCGGCGAGAGCCGCGGCCCGACTCTCGCCGAAGTCGACGATCGGGGCCGGCCAGTCCCTCTCCGCGTGCGGCAGCCAGCGCCGCCGGTACTGGCCGTCGGGGTCGTACCGTTCGGCCTGCCGTTCCGGGTTGAAGATGCGGAAGTAGGGCGCCGCGTCCGCGCCGCACCCCGCGGTCCACTGCCAGCCGAGCGTGTTGTTCGCGAGGTCGGCGTCGACGAGCGTGTCCCAGAACCAGCGCGCGCCCTCGATCCACGGCTGGCGGAGATTCTTGGTGAGCAGCGATGCGACGACCATGCGCGCGCGGTTGTGCATCCAGCCCGTGGCCCAGAGTTCGCGCATGCCGGCGTCGACCAGCGGGAACCCGGTGCGTCCGCGCTGCCAGGCCTCGAGCCAGTGGCGGTTCGGTTCCCAGGGAAAGCGCGCGAAGCGCTCGTCGAGTGGCTCGGTGACGGTGTGCGGATAGTGATGCAGCAGGTGGTGCGCGAATTCGCGCCAGCCGAGCTGGCGCAGGAAGGCGTCGGCCGCGGGTGTGGCGGCAGGTGCATCGATGAGCGCGTTGCGGATCGCCGCCAGGCACTGTCGAGGCCCGATCTCGCCGAAATGCAGGTGAGGCGACAGCCGTGAGGTGTCCGGCCGGTCCGGACGCTCGCGTCCGACCGGGTAACCCGCGAGCGACTGCCGGCAGAAATCGTTGAGCCGCCGCTGGGCGCCCGATTCGCCCGGCATCCACGTGGCCGCCAGACCGGAATCCCAGCGCACGGCCGGCAGCAGGCCGAGCGCGTCGAGAGGAATGCTCGGACTGCGGACGCCCGCCGCCGGAATCCGGCGCGGTGCGGCCAGCGGCGGCGGTTCGCCGTCGATGAGCCGGCTGCAGGCCCGCCAGTAGGGAGTGAACACCCGATAGGGACCGCCCTGGGTGGTCGCAATCCGCCACGGCTCGACCAGCAGGGCCGAATTGCAGGTCACGACGTCGAGCCCGGCGTCGCGCAGTCCCGCTTCGACCTGCCCGTCGCGCTGCGCGACCTGCGGTTCGTAGCGACGATTCCA
>CAZRKS010000032.1:16213-19386 GCA_964600315.1 uncultured Steroidobacteraceae bacterium
CCGCTTCGACCTGCCCGTCGCGCTGCGCGACCTGCGGTTCGTAGCGACGATTCCAGCAGGCGAGCGTGGCGCCCGTCTCCCGCGCCAGTTCGAGCAGCGACCGTGAGGCCGGTCCCCGGCGGATGTGCAGTTCGGCACCCCTGGCCCGCAGCGACTCCGACAGTCGGCCGAGGCTGTGATGCAGCCACCAGCGACTCGCGGCGCCCGGTGCCCAGTCGGCCTCTTCCTCGGGCGCGTGCACGTAGACGAGCGCCACCTGCTGCGCCTGCGCGCAGGCTGCGACCAGGGCCGGGTTGTCCAGCAGGCGCAGGTCGTGGCGGAACCAGACGATGGCGGTGGCGTGACGGGACATGATGGAGATTCTGGCATCGCGGCAGGCGGGTAGAATGCCGCGGCAGCAGGAACGGTGGTCAGGATGCCACGGAATCCAGTGAAGCGCGGCGCCGGGCCGGCGACGGGCGTGGCGGACGGCAGCCGGCGCCTGGAGCATGCCCTCCGCGCGCAGCTGAGCCTGCTGCGGGCCACGGCGGCCCGACTGGACGCGACCGGGAGCGACGATGTGCATGACGCGCGGGTCGCCGCGCGGCGCCTGCGATCGCTGCTCAAGACATTCCGCCCCTTCGTCGACGACGGACGCGCCAGGCGGCTGCGGGCCGAGCTGCGCGCCTTCGCCCGCTCGTTGTCGCAGGTGCGCGAGGCTGACGTCCGTCGGGAACTGCTGCTCGCGCTGGCCCGCAGCGATGCGCCGCTCGAGCCGCCGGATATTCGCCGCCTGGGTCGGATCCTCGGGGCCGACCGTCGCACCGCGCGCGAGAAGTTGCGCTCGCACGCCGTCGGGCCCGACTGGCGGGCTCGGCTGGCAGCGATCGAACAGCAGGCGACGGCGCCGTGGCTGCGGTTGCGGCCGGACGCCTCGCTGGCCGAGTTGCTCGCCCGGATCGATCGGGTCTGGCGTCGGGCCGAGCGGATCGCACAGCGCGGGCCCCGCAGTGCGGGTGACCTGCACGAACTCAGGCTGGCCCTGAAGCACGGCCGCTATGCACTCGAACCCGTGGCGGACGCGAACGCCTCGGAGGCGGCGGAAGTCCTGCGCCGGCTGCGCAAGGCGCAGGACCAACTCGGCGATCACCGGGACGCGGTCCTGGCCTGCACCTGGGTCCGGGCCAACGAGCCCGCGCTGGGATCACCGCTCGCGGGAGAGCTGTTGCAGCGGCTGGAGCGCCACGAGAAGTCACTGCGCGCGAGGGCATCACGCCGGGCCCGGGACGTGCCGTCCGCGTTCCGGCGCTGGCGGAACGCGACCCGAGCCGTCAGAAAGGGACGGTCGCCAGGTCCAGCGTGACCTTGACCAGCCCGCCGGAGTCGGGTTCGGTCCGCACGTCGAATCCGAACCGGCGGGCCCAGTCCTGGATGCGCTGGTTTTCACCGAGCGTCGAGCCTTCGAGCCAGCGGATCCCGTGACGCCGGGCGGCCGCGCCGAGGCTGCGCATCAGTTCCGTGCCGAGGCCACGGCCGTGCCAGTCGTCGGCCACGACGATGGCGCACTCGGCCCGGTCGGTGCCGGCGATCCGGGCGTAGCGGCTGACCCCGATCTCCCGCTCGCCTCCCGGCCCGTCGATGAAGGCGCCTACGGCCAGCGTGTCGACATAATCCAGCGTCAGGAGGCGGGCGGCGTCCTCGCGGGTCACGCCCTTGGCGGTGTACTGGAGGCGGAGGTGCAGCGACTCTTCCGAGAGCCCGGCGACAAAGGCAAGTTCCCGGTCGAGGTCGTCAGGACGGAGGGCGCGGAGCGTGACGCCGGCGCCGTCGGCGGTCTGCCAGGTGCGCTGCAGGTCAGCCGGGTAACCCGGGGGCAGGGAACCGGTCGCTGCGGCGGGAGGGCTGTTCACTCCCGGTCACGGTATTCGTCGTCTTCGTCGTCGTAGTCCTCGTCCTCGTCGTCGTCCCAGTCTTCCTCGTCTTCGTCTTCCTCGTCCCAGTCGTCTTCGTCGAGGTCGTCGTCTGCGTCCTCGTCGACCCAGCCCTCGGGCTCCTCGGCGAGATCGAGGTCGAGCTCGTTCCAGGCGTCGAGGTCGATCTCTTCGACCTCGCTGTCGAGCCACTGGATCCGGACCAGCTCCTCGTCCGGGTCCACGGCCAGGACCTTGAAGATCTCCTCGCTGTCGAGGTCTTCGTACCACTGCCCCGGCTGGGGGTCGTAATCGCGGCTCACGCTGGGATCCTCGGCGGGATTGGCTCGGAACTTCGCGAAAAATGCGCCGGCCCACTATACGTTCGGCTCGCGACGGCAGGCAACCGGAACTCACTTACGCCGGGATGCGTCCGCGTCGCGTAAAATCGATGGCAACCGCACTGCACAGGAAGGACAGACCGTGTATTCCTACCGCGCCCCCCTTCGCGACATCCGTTTCGTCGTCCACGAGGTCCTGGACTTCGAGGACCAGTACCGCAGCTACGGCCGCGACGACCTGAATCGCGACCTGCTCGAGGGCATCCTCGAGGAGGGCGCCCGGTTCGCCGAGACGGTCCTCGCGCCCACCAACCGCACCGGCGACGAGCACGGCCTGCGCTTCGAGGGCGGCCAGGTCTTTGCCCCGCCGGGCTTCAAGGAAGCCTACGACCGCTACTGCGAGGACGGCTGGATCACGATGACCGCCGACCCGCAGTGGGGCGGCCAGGGCCTGCCGGCCGGCTTCGCGCTGGCCTTCGGCGAGATGCTCTGCTCCGGCAACATGGCCTGGAAGATGTACTCGGGACTCACCGAGAGCGCTTCCCTCACGATCGCGTCGCACGGCAGCGACGAACTGAAGCGACGCTATCTGCCAAAGATGGTGTCCGGCAAGTGGGCCGGCACGATGTGCCTCACCGAGGCCCATTCGGGCAGCGACCTCGGCATCCTGCGCACCCGGGCCGAGCCGCGTGCGGATGGCAGCTACGCGATCTCGGGCACCAAGATTTTCATCAGCGCGGGCGAGCACGACCTCACCGAGAACATCGTCCACCTCGTGCTCGCGCGCACGCCCGACGCGCCGCCGGGCACCAAGGGCATCAGCCTGTTCGTGGTGCCGAAGTTCCTGCCCGACGCGCGAGGCGAGGTCGGTGCGGCGAATGGCGTCACCTGCGGCTCGATCGAGCACAAGATGGGCATCCACGCCTCGCCGACCTGCGTCATG
>CAZRKS010000033.1:0-18872 GCA_964600315.1 uncultured Steroidobacteraceae bacterium
GCGCTCATCTCCGTAGCGACGCAGAGACTGCGGCCTACTTGAAAGCGAAGCTGGCCGATTGCGGCACGGCGTGGGCCGCCGGTGAATGACGGAATGTGCCGCCAGCTACCGCCCTCCCGTCGTCGGCTTCGAGTCCGGCGCCGGCGGCGCTTGCGGCCCTCGCAGCGCACCGGCCGCTCCGAGGAGCGCCTTCAGCGCGTTGTCGTAGAAGTTCTTGCGCTCGCAGTCCGGACAGCATCGCTGGATCAGGCTCTTGAATTCCTCCGGACTGCGCATGTCCGTCGCCTCGGCGGCCTCCACGATCTGATTGGCGGTCTTGCCTCCCACGCAGGCGAGGAAACAGGCCAGTTCCGCCCGCTTGGACTTGCACGGGTCGGAGGTGTCTGCGCCGATGCTCGGCGGCACATCCTCGGTCAGCCAGTTGACCGAGTACGGGGCATTCGCGAGTTCCTTTTCCGCTGCCCTGGCGCTGTCGTAGTAAATCGTCACGTCCACCTTGCCGACGAGCTTCTTGCCGCCGCAACCGACCACGTCGACCCGCACCGTGAGCGTGGCGCTGCCCGCGCCGCCCTCCTTGCGGAAGACGCGGTCGAGGGCCGATCCTTCGGTCCAGGATCCCTTGCCGTGCAGCTTGCCCTTCAGGACGGTGCCCGGCGGATTGGCCGCTGGCGGGCAGGTCGCGGTCAGCGTGACCGCTTTCCCGCCTCCGGGGATCTGCCAGTCGGTCGAACCGTCGAGATCGACGGCAGTGAACCACTCCTTCTTCGTGTCGACGTCGCCGCGAACCCGGAACATCGCGGACGTGCTGCCCGGGGCCACGGTCACGCTGTGCGTTCCCTCCTTGCCGAACGTGGAGAGATTCACGCGGACCGACACGTCCGCGGTGATCTCGATCTCGGTACCCGTGCCCGTCGTGCGGACGTTCGTGATTTCCACCGTGCCGCCTGCGATGCACATGCATTCTTTCGGTTCCGTCCAGGTCTTGCCGCCCGTGGTCGTCTCGCCGCTGCTCTTCTCCTCCTGCGGCGTGCCGTCGGCGGCCTCGCCGGATTCTCCGGGATTGCTTCCGCCCTCCGTTGCGCCAGGGGGGAAGTTGGCCGCGAGCAGACCGTCGCTGCGAATCGGCGTCACTCTCACGAGGTTCCCGCCGTCGGCCAGCATCGACTCGCGGATTGGAACAACCGTGAACTGACGCGAATGTTCCTTTCCTTCCCGGTCACGGAGTATCAGGGTGCCGACGCCGATCGCGGCGGCTCCCGCTGCACCGATCAGCACGGAACTCGCCGTGGAGCTTGATCCGTTGACGGCATAGGCCTTGGGTGCATTGCCGAGCGCGGACGCAGGGATGTTGCCAGCACCGCGAGTTGCGGTGAGGCCCGTGGAACTGCGCACGGTGATCGTCGCGACCCCGTCGTTGGACAGCACGATCGGTCCAGGCGCGAGCGGTTCGGCCGCGTCGTCGAGATTGGGCGTCGGCACCGCGTCGAAAGCCATCGGCCAGGTCCCAGCAGGACCGCGCACCGGCGCGCCGAGCACGCTCTGGGCCGGGCCGACCATCCGTACGTCGGGGTCCGCTCCCGGTGCGCGCGTCAGCGGCGGCACGGCCCGCGTGACCACGGTCGTCGTGATGTCGCTCGCGTTCACGATCGTGACGGGCGCCTCGACGCTCGCCTGTGTCGTGGCGACCTGGACGTAGGTCCCGCCCGACGTGCGCAGGTTTTGCGCGAAAGCTTTCTTTCCGGCGGCGTCGAGCACGGTCACGTCGATCGATCGCGCGTCGACGAGTTCCGAACCCGCGCCGCTCACGAGAGCGACGAGGTTGGACGAACCTGCGTAGGTGAGCAAAGCGGCAGCGGCGTGCCCAGCTGAACCGCGGGATCCTCGCAAGTGGACGGGACCCGCCGGGTCTGTCAGGGCGGGCACCCGCTTGGTCGTGGAAATCACGAAGATGGCCGCGCCCTGGTCCTGTTCGCTCGGCCCGGCCGACACCCGGATGCCGTCGACAGACGGGCTGGCGAGGACGGTAACGATCTCGATCGCAGCCACCAGCCTTCCGGAACCGGCAGCGTACCAGGCGACGATGTCGGGGTCGTTGTCGCCCAGGGCGCCTGCAAAATAGGCGCGAGTCCCTGGCGGCACGAATGACCGCAACGCTGCGGCCTGCTCCCGGGTCACACGGACCCGCGACACCACCGGCCGCAGGATCGCGGCGCTGTCGAAACTGGCGGGGGCCGCCTTTTTGTCTCTTGCATCGAGGTCCGCGCCGCACGCGGTCGAGTGCAACGCGCCTGCCGACACCGTGAGGCAGAGCGCCGCGAAAAGCTGAACCCGGGTGCACTTCATGGCGCAACCCCCCTCGATTCCAGGTCAGCGTGACTCGGCTGGTCTCGGCCGATGATCGTCCTTTCCGAATGGGGCTACAAGGGCCGCCAGGGTCGCCCTCCTATTTCGCCGGCGCGGCGCCCGCAACGGTGCCCGCCTCGACGAGCGCGAGCTTGCCCGGGTCGAGGTGGCGCTTGATCGCGCCATTCACGTCCTCGAGGCTCAGGGCCGCGACGCGCTTCGGGAACTCGTCGACGAACGCGAGCGGCATGCCGCGATTCAGCATCAGGAGTATCTGTCCCGCCAGGCCGCCCGTGGTCGCCAGCCCGACCTGATAGGTGCCGGCGAGTTCACGCTTGGCACGCGCCAGCTCTGCTGCGGTCACGCCGCCGGAATACCAACTGTCGATCTCGCGGCGCGTCGACGCGAGACCCTTCTCGAGCATTTGCGGCGCGAAGGCGGCCTGCACGCTCCAGGCGCCGTCCGCGAAGGTGTCGTCGGAGGTCGAGGCGCCGATGCCGTAGGTGAGGCCTTCGCGGTCCCGCACGCTCGCCATGAGCCGGCCGACGAAGCCGCTGCCGAGGATGCGCGTGCCGAGCCGCAGGGCGAGCGCATCGGGGTCCGAGTAGCGCAGTTGCGTCGGCTGGCCGAGCACCACGCTCACGCTGGCCTTGTCCGCCATGAAGATCGTCTCCGACTTCGCGGCGGCAAGTGCCGGGGCCGGAGGCGCCGCGGGTGGGATCGAGCCGCCCGACCAGCCTGCGAAGGCCTTGCGCAACTCGGCCTGCGCCGCGGCGGGATCGACGTCGCCCACGATCACGAGCCGCAGGCCGGTCGGACCGTAGTACTGCGAGTGGAACTGCCGGACCGCCGCGACGTCCGTCTTCGCCATGTCCGCGAGGAACTGCTCGGGCGACGGCTGGCGATTGGGGTGGCCTGGAGGAAAGATCGCGCGTGAATAGGCGTCGCCGGCCCGGAAGTCGGTGTCCTCGAGCTGCGTGCGCACCAGGCCGTCGAGCTGCTTCTTCAGCTTGTCGAACTCTGCGTCGGCGAAGGCGGGCGTGCGCAGCTGCTCGGCGAGCAGCGTGATCAGCAGCGGCAGGTCCTTGCCGAGGCACTTGCCGCCGATCTGCAGCGTGCTCGGTCCGACGGAGAACGCAAGGACGGCACCCACGTTGCCGAGCTGCTGCGCGATCGCAAACTTGTCCTGTTTCGTCGTGCCCTTGTCGAGCATCTCGCCCGTGAGCGTGGCGAGCGCCGAATTGCCGGGCGGGCTGCGGTCGTCGCCGGCCCGCAGGGAGCCCGCGATCGTGACCACGTCCTTCACGTCGGTGCGCACGATCACGACGTCCATGCCGCCGATGTCGGCGCGCACGGCGTCGCCGGCGATCGATGCCAGCGCTGCTCCGCTGCCGAGCAGCCCCGCGAGCAGCAATCCAATCGTCTTCAGTGGCCTCATCAGGATGACTCGCATGCGGATCCCCTACTTCTGCGCCGGCGGCACGGTTGCCCCGGCGGGCGCCTCGGGCGGCGACGGGATGAACCAGCCGGTCGTGCTGCCCTTCGCATCCAGGTACTTGTTGGCGACGCGCTTGACGTCCGCGGCCGTGACCTTCTGCGTCGCCGCTTCCTGCGTGTAGTACAGCGTCCAGTCACCTGCTGCGATCGACTCGTTCAGGTTGCTCGCGATGGCGAACGGGCCGTCGCGGCCGTACGCCGTGGCGGCGGTGTACTTGCCGATCGCGGTGGCGACCTCGGCGTCGGTCACGCCGTCCTTCCGGACCTTCTCGATCTCCTCGAGGATCACGCGCTCGACCTCGGCGTGTTCGACGCCCGGCGCGACGTATGCGTAGACCTGGAACAGCGAGGGGTCGTGGAAGAACCCGGCCGACGCGTCGACGTTGAGGGCGAGGTTGTGGTCGGTGAGCGCCTTGTAGAAGCGGCTGGTCTTGCCGCTGCCGAGGATCGTGGCCAGGACGTCGAGCGCCGCGTAGTCCGCGTCCCGGCCCGGCGGGCTCTTGTAGGCCACCCCTACGAGCCCGACCTCGCCGGCGCGCCGCACGGTGACGCGGCGCGCGCCGGTCTGCTCGGGCTCCACCGTGTACACCTGCGGAATCGGCTGCGGCGAGCGTGGAAAGACCCCGTAGTACTTGCGCACCAGCTCGAGCGCGGCGGCCGGCTGGAAATCGCCGATCACGGAGACCGTCGCATTGTCCGGCCAGTAGAACGCGTCGTAGAACTCCTTCAACCTCGCGATCGGCACGTTCTCGATGTCGCTGCGCCAGCCGATGGTCGAGTGGTGGTAGGGGTGGGCCATGATCGCCGTGGCCCAGATCTCCTTGTCGAGCGCCTCGTGGGGATCGTTCTCGCCCTGCTCGTACTCGTTGCGCACGACCGTCATTTCGCGCTGACGGTCTTCCTCGTGCAGCCAGAGGTTGCGCATGCGGTCCGCCTCGATGGCGACGTAGCCCTCGAGCGCGTCCTTGCCGACCACCGCGTAGTAGTTGGTGCGGTCGAGCCACGTCGTCGCGTTGTACGTGCCGCCGACGGTCTCGAGATACTGCTTGACGCTGTTGCCCTGCGCGTCGTTGTGGGCCGGCGAGCCCTTGAACATCAGGTGCTCGAGCAGGTGCGTGGCGCCGGTGACGCCGGTCACCTCGTTGCGCGAGCCCACCATGTACGTGACCATGAACGCGACCACCGGGGCCGAGTGCTCGGGCATCAGGAGCACGGTGAGTCCGTTCGACTCGAGCGTGTACTCGGAGATCGAGCCGACCGTGCGCACGTACTTGAAGCCCGGCGCGGTGGCCGGCGGTGCGGCGGCCGTCGCGGCGGTCGCGGCCGGCGCCGAGCCGGCGGCGAGTGACATTGCGAGCAGGGAGGCGGCGATGATCTGTTTCATGGACGGGACGCTCGTTTCCGGACGTGCAAGCTTACCCGAACAGGACCGCTGCGCGGATGCCGCCGATGCGTGAGGCTTGCGGGGCGGGGGCCGATTCGCCAGAGTGCCGGTTCGCCCGCCAACCCGAGGCAGACTCGTGGCCGACATCGACACCCGTCTCGCGAACCGCATCCTGCTCGGGCTGGTGCTCGGGGCCGTCGCGGGGGTGATCGTGCTCGTCGTGGGGCAGTTCGCCCCGGCGCTGCTGCAGGCATCCCAGTGGCTCGCGACCACGTGGCTCGACCCGATCGGGCAGGTGTTCCTGCGCATGCTGTTCTTCGTCGTGATCCCGCTCGTCTTCGCTTCGCTCGCGAACGGCGTGGTGCAGCTCGGCGAGCTCTCGCACCTCGGCCCGCTCGCGGGCCGGACGTTCACGCTCTTCTGCCTCAACATGGCGATCGCCGTCGTGCTCGGCCTCGTGATGATGAACACGCTGCAGCCGGGCCGGCACCTGGGCGAGCAGACCTCCGCGCAGCTCGTCGCCGAGTACAGCGGCCAGTCGCAGCAGCACGTCGCGGCGAGCGAGGCGCGGCCGGCGATCACGCCTGCGGCGGTCGTCGACATGTTCATGCCGCGCAACCTGTTCGGCGCGTTCGTCGGCAACCAGCGCAACGCGCTCGGTGACGTGCTGCCGCTGATCCTGTTCGCCATCCTGGTCGGCGCGGCCGGCCTCGGCCTGCCCGAGGAACGCCGCCAGCGCCTGCAGTATGGCCTCGAGACCGTGACCGAGCTCATGACCGGCATCGTGCATTTCGCGCTGCGGCTCGCGCCGGTCGCCGTGCCCGCGATGATCTTCAGCGTCGTGGTCAAGGTGGGCTTCGAGATCATCGTCGCGCTCGGGCTGTTCGTCGTCGGTTGCGTCGCGATGCTCCTGCTGCACCTCTTCGGCACCATGTCGCTGTGGCTGCGCTTCCTCGCTAAACGCCGGCCCGGCGAATTCTTCCGCGCGATCGAGGACGTGCTGGTCACCGCGTTCTCCACGAGCTCGAGCAGCGCCACGTTGCCGGCGGCGCTCGCGGCGGCGCGCGACCGCCTCGGCATCTCGCCGTCGACGGCGGGTTTCGTGCTGCCGCTCGGCACGACCATGAACATGAGCGGAACCGCGCTCTACGAGGGCTGCGTCGTGCTGTTCGTCGCCCAGGTGTTCGGTGTCCACCTCGACCTCGCGCAGCAGCTCACGCTCGTCTTCCTGTCGGTGCTGAGCGCGGTCGCCGTCGCGGCGATCCCCGGCGGGTCGCTGCCGCTCATCGCGGGCCTGCTCGTCGCCTTCGGCATTCCGCCGGAGGGCATCGGCATCATCCTCGGCGTCGACCGCATCCTCGACATGACCCGCACCATGACGAACGTCGGGTCCGACCTCGTGACGACCGCCGTGGTCGACGTCGGGCAGCGCGCGAGGATGCAGTCGCGGCCCTGACCGGCGGGCTGGCGGGCCGCCGTACGTACAACCCGCGAGTCGCACGCCCGCCCGCGCGAGCACTCGCGGCCGTATGCTGAGCCCCTGGCGGTCCCGATGCTTCCACGCGGGAGGTGCCCATGGACGCGCTCCGCAACATCCTGGTCCTCTTGGAACCTGGCGCCGAGTCGCAGCCGGCCTTCGATGCTGCGATGGTGCTGGCGAAACGCTTCGACAGCCGACTCGAGCTGCTGATCGCCGTCTTCCAGGACCTGCACGTGGCGTATTTCGAGCCGATGACGGCCACGCTGCAGGAATTCCATGACTCCGTCATGGCGGGACACCGGGCGCTGCTCGAGCGCTACGTGCAGCGCGCGGCGGAGGAGGGCGTGAGTGCGCTGGGCGAGGCGCTGTGGGGCACGCCCTTCCACGAGATCGTGCTGGCGCGCGTCGTCGCCACGCGTCCGGACCTCGTGGTGAAGCACAGCGTCTATCACAACCGCATCGAGCGGACGCTGTTCACCGGCTCGGACTGGCACCTCATTCGCGACTGTCCGGTCCCGCTCCTGCTGGTGAAGGACGCATCGCGCCTGGCCGGCGCGCGCATCCTGGCCTGTGTCGATCCGATGCACACGCACGACAAGCCCGCCGCGCTCGATCAGCAGCTGCTCGGCCGCGGGGCCTTGCTCGCACATCGCCTGCAGGGCGAACTGCACGCGGTCAACGTGTTCTCGATTCCGGCGCCCATCGGCGTGGTCGGCGACGCCTACATCGCCGCGGCCGCCATGCCGCCGGTGGAGGAGTCGGTTGCGGCGGCCCGCAAGGCCTTCGAGTCGCTCGTCCAGCAGCATGGCATCGCGGCGGGCCGCGCCCACTTCCGCGTGGGCGTCGCCTCGCGCGACATCGTGGCACAGGCCCGCGACATCGATACCGGGCTGGTCGTGATGGGGGCGGTGTCCCGTCGCCGCCTCGAGCGCTGGTTCGTCGGCAGCACCGCCGAGTCCGTGCTCGATCGGCTGCCCTGCAACGTGTGGGTGGAGAAGCCCGCGTCGGTGTGAGGCACCGCGCGTGCCCGCCGATTCGTGCGGCGGCTCAGGCAACGCCCCGTTCGCGCAGGCTGCACAGCGCGGCCTCGACCGCATCTGGCGCCGTCGTGTCGGCGGACACGACGTGCGCGCGTTCGTCCACGTCGAATTCCTCCCAGAAGCCCGGCTGACGCGCCAGGACGTCCAGCCCCGCCTCCGAGGCGTCGCGTCGCGACTGCGCCCGCTCGGCGACGCGCTCACGCAGGACCGCCACCGGTGCGGCGCAATGCAGGACGGCTGCCGGCACCCGGAGATGGCGGGCGAGCTCCAGCATCCGGCGGCGCTCGTCCCGCTTCAGGAAGGCGGCGTCGACGAGGATGCTCTCGCCGCCGCGCAGTGCGTGCTCCGCGCACTCGAGCAGCCGCTCATAGGTGCGCTGCGTGCACTCGCGGGTATACAGGCCGGCGTCGGGCGGCGAACGCGAATCCTCGAGTGGACCGAGACCGGCGAGGCGCTTGCGCTCCACGTCGGATCGCACGTGCAGCCAGCCGAGCCGTTCGGCCAGTGCGCGAGCGAGCGTCGTCTTGCCGGACCCGGACAGGCCGCAGGTGAGCGCGAGCGACGGCGGTGCCTCGCGGGTGCGGGCCATTGCCCACTGCAGATAAGCGGCGGCGCTCGCGCAGTCCCGGGCGCGCTCCGGGCTGCCTGCGGCCTCCTGCAGGGCGCGCAAGGCGGCCACCTTGGCGCGCACGAGCGCACGGTAGACCTCGAACAGCGGCAGCAGCGGCAGGCCGCCGAAGTCCCCGAGCGACTGCGTCCAGGCCTGCAGCACCGCGCTCCTCAAGTCGCGGCGCCCGTGAGCGGCGAGATCCATGGTCAGAAATGCGAGGTCGTTCATGACGTCGACGAAGCGCAGCGCCGGCTCGAACTCGATGCCGTCGAACGGCGTGAGCGCGCCCTGCCAGCGCACCACGTTGCCGCAATGCAGGTCGCCGTGGCATTCACGGACGCGACCTGCCGTGCGCCGCGCCTCGATGAGGCTGCCGAGACGCAGGTGCGTCTGCTCGACCCAGTGCTCGAGGGTGGCGAGGTCGCCGGTCCACGCGGCCGCCTCGGGCAGTCGCCGCAGTTCTCCGAAGTTGTCGAGGATCACCCGTCGCACGACGTCCGCGCGGCCATACGGTTGCGCGGGATCGACGGTGATCGCCTTGGCGTGGAATCCGGCGACGAGTGCGCCGAGCGCGACCATCTCGGGGCCTGCGACGTCGTGACCGGCGAGGAGCGCGTTCAGTTCGTCGCGCGGATCGAACTGCCGCATGCGAACCGCGTACTCGATCGCTTCACCTTCGCCGGAGTCATCGAGGTCGACGCGGGGCGCGGCGGCGGCCCCGCGCACGCTCGCGAGCCCGAGGTAGAGGTCGGGCGCGTAGCGGCGATTGAGGCGCAGCTCCTCCTCGCAGCAGGTGCGTCGCCGCACGAGGCTCGAGTAGTCGAGGAAGCTGAGCCGCAGCGGCTTCTTGATCTTGTACGCATACGGCCCGGTGAGCAGGACCCAAGAGATGTGCGTCTCGATGACCCGCACGGGCGTCACGATCGCGTGGGGATAGGCGTCCGCGTTCAGTAGCCCCGCGATCATCGGCTGCACCTGCGGCCGCGGCTCACTCATCAAGGGAACTCCCGGTCCACGCGCGCGGCGAGGTCCCGCAGCGCGTCCGAGATCCCGGCCTCGATGCCCGCAGGCTCGGCGATGCGTCGGCACGCGGCCGGCAGGGAGCCCAGTTCGGCGCGCGTGCGTGCGCGGATCTCGTCGAGCGTCGCGCTGACGAGAATCTCGCCGCCGCGCAGGACGGGCACGAGCAGCGGCTGGCCGGGCAACCGCTCGTCTACGAGTCCGATGCAGTCCGAGACGAGGCCACCCGAAGCGTCGCGTACGCGGAACACCTGCTTGCGACCGGGCCACGTGACCTTGCCCGTCGAGCGCTTGCGCCGCGGCCGGCCGGCGTACTCCTGCAGCTTGTAGACGCAGTCGAGGTACGGCGCGTCCGCCGCGACGTCGAGCCGCGTGCCGACGCCGAACGAGTCGATCGGCGCGTCGGCGGCGACCAGCGCCTCGATCTCGAACTCGTCGAGGTTGCCACTCGCGACGATCCGCGTGCCCGCGCAACCGCCGGCGTCGAGGATCGCGCGGACTTCGCGTGCGAGGCTGGCGAGGTCGCCGCTGTCGAGACGGACCGCGGCGATCTCCATCCCTTGTCGCGCCATCCCGACGACCGTCCGCGCGGCGCGCAACGTGTCGTAGGTGTCGAGCAGCAGCGTGAGACCGCGCGGATGCACGCGGGCGAAATCGCGGAAGGCGGCGGTCTCGTCGTCGTGCGCCTGAATGAAGGAATGCGCCATCGTGCCCGTGGCCGGGATGCCGAAGCGACGGGCGGCCTCGACCGTGGCCGTAGCGTCGAAGCCCGCGAGGTAACTGGCGCGGGAGGCGAGCAGCGCCGCCTCGGCCCCGTGCGCGCGCCGCATGCCGAAGTCCACCAGCGAGCGGGATCCGGCCGCGATCCGGCAGCGCGCGGCCTTGCTCGCGATCGTCATCTGGAAATTGAGCAGGTTGACGAGGCGGCTCTCGACGAACTGCGCCTCGGGCAGCGGGGCGGTGACCCGCAGCACCGGCTCCTGGGCGAACGCGACCGTGCCTTCCGGCATGGCGTCGACGTCGCCGGTGAACCTGAACGCGGCGAGTCGCTCGATGGCCGGCGCCGTGAATCGCCCGGTGGACGCGAGCCAGTGCAATTCGCCGGTCGTGAACTGCAGGTCGCGCAGGTACTCGAGCACCTGCTGCACGCCTGCCACGACGAGGAAGCCGCGATCCGGCGGCAGTCGGCGCACGTGGAATTCGAAGACTGCTTCCTGCTCGAGACCGAGCGCGTGATACGCGCTCACCATGGTGAGCTGGTAGAGGTCGGTCAGCAATGCGGGCGCGGCCGGGTCGGGCGAGGTCGCGATCATGCGCAGGGCTCCAGCGCCGCCAGCACCTCGCCGGTCGTCGTCATCGTCGCGCCTGCGGCGGCCATCTCGGCCAGCGCGCGCTCGCCGTCGCCGGGCTCGACGTCCACGGCGCGCACCGCGTCGGTGAGGACGGCGACGTCGAACCCCTCGCGGCGCGCGTCACTCGTGCTGGCGCGGACGCAGTAGTCGGTCGCGAGGCCGGCGATCAGCACACGGCGGATCGCGGCGCGGCGCAGCCGGTCGCCGAGGCCCGTGCCGTGGAAGGCCGAGTAGGCTTCCTCGTCGCGCCGCGTCGCCTTCGACACGAGGGTCGCCTGACCCGTGACCTGCAGGCCGGGCGCGAACTCCGCGCCGGGGGAGCCCGCGACGCAGTGCACCGGCCACGGGCCGCCTTGCGCTGCAAAAGAACAGTGGTCGGGCGGGTGCCAGTCCCGGGTGAGCAGCAGGGGCAGGCCCGCCGCCTCCCAGCGGCGGATCAGCCGGTTGATCGGCGCGAGAATCTCGTCGCCGCGCCGCACGCCAAGGGCGCCGCCCGGCATGAAGTCATTCTGTACGTCGACGACGAGCAGGGCGTCGCCGGGACCCGGTTTCTGCATGGTCGGTCACCACTGAGGCCCGGGGCCGCGTCCGGCCTTTCCGCATAATTGCAGCGCGATTGACCCTGACCGCGGCTGTCGTACCAGTGTACCCTTCGAGACGTGGAGTCGAATCCCTGCGGGCAATACTTATGTTCGTGGCCGGGGCCGGCTCGACAATGAAAACGTCCTGTCGGGAATAAGCAAAGGACACACATCGTGACCATTCCTGTCCAAATCACGTTTCGTCACATGGAATCCTCCCAGTCCGTCGAGACCCGGGTGCGCGAACTCGCGTCCCATCTCGGCGTGTTCAGCGACCGGATCACGTCGTGCCGCGTCGTGGTCGACTCGCCGCACCGGCACCATCACCAGGGGAAGGTCTTCAACGTCAAAGTCCAGCTCGCATTGCCGGGCGAGGACGTCGTGGTCGACATGGAGCGACCGCTGCGCGACGGGCACGAAGACGTTTACGTCGTCATCCGCGACGCGTTCGATGCCGCCAAGCGTCAGCTGCAGCAGCGCATGTCCGGGCTCCGCAACGAGGAGAAGCGGCGCGAAAAGATCGTCTGACGAGCTGAACGGGCCGGGTCGCGAGGCCGCCGGCCCGCAGGAGCGGCGCGCGATGGGCGAGTGGGAGCACTTCGCGCACGGCGCGGACATCGGCATCCGCGGGCGCGGCGACACGGCCGCCGGGGCGTTCGCGCAGGCCGCCACCGCGCTCACGGCGGTCATCACCGATCCGGCGCTCGTCCGCCCCGTCTCATCCGTGCGCGTCCATTGCGAGGTGCCGGATCCGGAGCTCTTGTTCTGCGAGTGGCTCAACTCCCTGGTGTTCGAGATGGCCACGCGGCGCATGCTCTTTGCGGAGTTCGACGTGCACCTCGCCGCGGGCGTGCTCGAAGCCGAAATCCGCGGCGAGCCGGTCGACGTCGCGCGACACGCCCCCGCGGTCGAGGTCAAGGGGGCCACTCTCACTGAACTCGTGGTTCGGCAGGAGCCCGACGGCCGCTGGCTCGCGCAGTGCGTGCTCGACGTATGAGCGGAGGCCCGGCCGCATGAACCTCGACGGCATCCGTCGCGACTCCGAGTGCCGCTGGGTGGTCGAGCCCACGGGCGCGATGCGGGTTCCCGCCGTGCTGTACGCCGACGATGAACTCATCCGCGACATGGACGACAAGGTGCGCCAGCAGGTGTGCAACGTGGCGGCACTGCCGGGCATCGTGGGCGCCGCCTACGCGATGCCCGACGCGCACTGGGGTTACGGCTTTCCGATAGGCGGGGTCGCCGCGTTCGACGCCGACGCGGGCGGCGTGGTCTCGGCCGGCGGCGTCGGATTCGACATCTCCTGCGGCGTGCGCACGCTCACCACCGGACTGCGGCGGGAAGACGTCACCCGGGTCCAGTCGGAACTCGCGCACGAACTCGCACGGGCGATTCCCGCCGGCGTCGGCAGCACCGGACGCCTGCACCTGTCGGGCGACGAGATGGACGCCATGCTGACCCGCGGAGCGCGCTGGGCCGTCGAGCGTGGCTATGGTGGCGCCGCGGATCTCGCGCACGTCGAGGAGGAAGGCTGCATCGCGGGTGCCGAGCCGGGCGCGATCTCGTCGCGGGCGCGGGAACGCCAGCGCGACGAGATGGGCACGCTCGGTTCCGGCAACCATTACCTCGAGGTGCAGTGGATCGCGGAGGTGTTCGACGCCGCGACCGCCGCGGCGTTCGGGCTCGCAGCGGGGCAAGTCGTGGTGAGCATCCACTGCGGCTCGCGCGGCCTCGGCCACCAGATCGGCACGGACTACCTGCGCGACATGGCGCTCGCCGCGCCGTCGTTCGGCATCCGGCTGCCCGACCGCGAACTCGCTTGTGCGCCGATCCGCTCCGGCCTCGGCCGGCGGTATCTGGGCGCGATGCGCGCCGCGATGAACTGCGCGCTCGCCAATCGCCAGATACTCACGCACCTGTGCCGGCAATCGTTCCAGGGCATCCTGCCGGGGAGCGACCTCGCGCTCCTGTACGACGTGTCGCACAACATCTGCAAGGAAGAGGTGCACGAGGTGGGCGGTGTCGCGCGTCGTCTGTACGTGCATCGCAAGGGCGCGACGCGCGCGTTCGGGCCCGGTCACCAAGCCGTGCCCGACGGGCTGCGGGCGCACGGCCAGCCGGTGCTCATCGGGGGTTCCATGGGCACGGCGTCCTACGTGCTCGCCGGCACGCCAACGGGCGAGGCGCTGTCCTTCGGCTCGGCATGCCACGGCGCGGGGCGCAGCATGTCCCGGCACCAGGCCACTCGGCGCTGGCACGGGCGCGATCTCGTCGACGAACTCGCCGCCCGCGGCATCCTGATCCGCAGCCCGTCGCTGCGCGGGGTCGCGGAGGAGGCGCCGGGCGCGTACAAAAGCGTCGAGCGCGTCGTCGAGGTGGCCGAGCGCGCCGGACTCGCGCGCAAGGTGGCGCGCCTCGAGCCGCTCATCTGCGTAAAGGGGTAGCAACGATGCCGGATCCATTGCTGTTTGCGCCGCGGGCCTCGCGCGAGTTCGGCGAGCGGGTGGCGGACGCGCTCGGCGTCGCGCTCGCGCCGATGGAGGAGCGGGAGTTCGAGGGCGGCGAGCACAAGACGCGGCCGCTGGTGAGCGTGCGCGGGCGGCGAGTGTTCGTGCTGCAGTCGCTGAGCGGCGACGACCTGGGCAGCGCCAACGACCGCCTGTGCCGCCTGCTGTTCTTCGTCGCGGGACTGAAGGACTGCGGCGCCGCGAGCGTGACGACGTGCCTGCCGTACCTCGCCTACGCGCGCAAGGACCGCCGCACGAAGGAACGCGATCCCGTGACGCTCCGCTACGTGGCGCAGGTCATCGAGGCGGTGGGCACGGATCACGTCATCGGCCTCGACGCCCACAACCTCGCCGCGTTCGAGTGCGCGTTCCGCTGCCCGGTCGACCACCTCGAGGCCGCGCCGCTGCTCGCGACGTGGCTCGCGGCGCAGGCGGGCGACGCGCCGGTGTGCATCGTGTCGCCGGACATCGGCGGGGCGAAGCGTGCACAGCGCGTACAGCAGATCCTCGCGGCGCGCACCGGCCGCGAGGTCGGCTTCGCGCTCATCGAGAAGCGGCGCAGCAGCGGCGTGGTGAGCGGCGGGGAACAGGTGATCGGTCCGGTCGCGGGCCGCCGGGCCGTGATCGTCGACGACCTGATCAGTGCCGGCACGACGCTCATGCGCGGCGTGAAGGCTTGCCGCGCCGCGGGTGCCGCCGAGGTCGACGCGTTCGCGACGCACGGCGTGTTCGTGCCCGAGTCGCGCCAGTTGCTCGGCCCCGAGGGTCCGGACCGCCTGGTCGTGACGGACTCGATCCTGCCGACGAGGATCGGCGGCGAGGGAGAGGCCCGCCGCCCCGTCGTGCTGCCGGCCTCGCGGCTCTACGCGGAGGCGATCCGTCGCATCCTGGAGGGCGGCTCCGTCGTGGCGCTGCGGGAAATGCAGCCCGGCGCGGTCATCGCCTGAGGCAGCCTTCGGCCCGCTCGAGGTACTGCCCGACGAGCATCCGCCAGTGTTCGGGGGTATCGCCGTCGGGCTCGGCGGCGCGCCAGAGATAGAGCTTGGCGCGCGTCGCGGCGCGGTGGCTGCGATAGAAGTCGAGCAGGCCAGGGCTGGCGGCGTCGGACAGACGCCGCAGGCAGGCCTCGAGCAGATAGCGACCGGTCACCGGGCGCCCGAGGCGCGTGCACTCGAGTTCGAGGAAACAGAGTTCCTCGGCACGGTCCATGATCCGCAGCTCGCGGTCGAACTCGAGGCAGTCGATCACGGCGGGCGGAGCGGCGAGGTGGATATGCTCGGGTCGCAGGTCGCCGTGCGCCTCCACCACGCAGCCCTGCGCGACGCGCTCGCCGAGTTCGGGCCCGAGGCGTTCGAGCGCGATGAGCTGGCTCTCGAGGAGGGCCCCGGCGCGGATCGCGTCGAGCGTGCAAAGGACGGCATGGTTGGCCTCTGCCCGGCCGCGCAGGCGGGGTGCGAGAGCGCCGGGCGGCACGATCGCCGGCACTTCCGTCGCGTAGAAATCCGCTAGCAGTTCGATCACCGCGTCGAGTTCGCGTGGGGGGACCTCCCCGTGCTCGAGCGCGGCATCGAGCATTGCACGGCGGTCGAGGCGGCGCATCTCGACCAGCCAGTCGACGGTCACCCCGGGCCCGTCGAGTGCGAGCGCGCCGTCGGCATCCAGGTTGAGCGGGACCGTACGCAGGTACACGTCGCGTGCGAGCCGCCGATTGAGGCGCACCTCGGCCTCGGAATCCGCTTTGCGCGCGGCGAGCGTGCCGTAGTCCATGGTGTCGCGGCGCACCGGCTTGCGCAGCTTGAACGCGCGCTCGCCGATGAGGAACACCCAGGCGAAGTGCGTTTCGATGACTTCGTCGCCCGGGCCGCACAGGCGGCGGAGATACGCGACCTTTTCTGCGAGGCCGACCGGCACGGGCCCAGCATAGCACTTAGGTACTTGCGCGAATGGCAGCCGCAGCCGTGCAGCGGAACATGATTGGCAGCCGGAGGCACCGGCCATGACACGGATATTCGAGAATCGCGCGGACGCCGGCCGCGCGCTCGCCAGGGCGCTGCGCCGGTTCGACGGGGCGCAGGACGCGATCGTGCTCGCGCTGCCCCGTGGCGGCGTGCCGGTCGGCTTCGAGATCGCGCAATCCCTGCACCTGCCGCTCGACGTACTGGTGGTGCGCAAGCTCGGGCTGCCCTGGCATCCCGAACTCGCGATGGGCGCCATTGCGAGTGGTGGGGCGCTCGTGCTGAACGATGACGTGCTGCGCATGGCCGGTGGCCGGCCCGAGGCCGTGCAGCAGGTGCAGCGCCAGGAGCAGCGGGAACTCGAACGGCGCGAAAAAGCGTATCGCGGCGCACGGCCGCCGCTGGATCTGTCCGGCCGCACCGCCATCGTCGTCGACGACGGTCTCGCCACCGGCGCGACCATGGAAGCTGCGGTGCGCGCCCTGCGGATTCTCGGGGCTAAACGCGTCGTGGTCGCGATCCCCGTCGCGTCTCCGGAGGCGCGCGACCGGATTGCAGCCATCGCAGACGAGGTCGTGTGTCTCGAGGCGCCGCCTTTCTTCAGCGCGGTCGGCCAGTGGTACCGCGAGTTCGGGCAGACCTCGGACGAGGAGGTCGGCGACTTGCTCGGGCGCGCGGCCGGCGGCGGTTCGTGAGGCACGGTGCGTGCTACGCTGCCGCGGGCAGAGCGCGCGAGGGGAGCGACATGAGCGAGCTGGGACCCGAGGTGATCCGGATCGACGAGTTCAGCGGCCGCGAGGAACCGCTCGGCCTCGATCCGACGCGGCTCGTGGCCGGCAGCCCGCTGCCGGACCAGCACGTTCGCAACCTCTACACCGACGACACCGGCCGCTTCTATGGCGGCATCTGGCGCAGCGGCATCGGGGCGTGGCACGTCTCCTACACGGAGAACGAGCTCTGCGTGCTCACCGAGGGTCGTCTGCGGATCTCCGACGACCACGGCCGATCGTGGACGTTCGGCCCCGGCGACTGCTTCGTCATGCCCGCCGGGTTCCGCGGCGTCTGGGAAGTGCTGGAGCCGGTGCGGAAGTTCTACGCGATCTACGAGCCGCCGGCACCCGGCTGAACAGCGCCTCTAAAGCGCCCAAGGCGGTGCAGGCCTCGCGCTGCGCTGCGCCAAGACGGTGCGCCGGGCGCTTCGCAACGTGTTTCCGGCGAGGTATGACGGCTGGCACGATTCCTGCTTTCCCTTTCACGACGGCGAAGGCCGGCCAGCGGATGCCTTCCGTGTCGTGTCTGCTACAATCGCCCGCACGGAAGGCTTCGCTCTGTGGTTTTAACGCAACGAAGAGGTTCAGCATGAAATTGACTCACGGCTTGGCGGCGATGGCGCTGATGGCCTCGGCGGCGACCGCCCACGCGGAGTTCTCGGGCACGCTCTCGGCCACGTCGGACTATGACTGGCGCGGCGTGACGCAGACGGCCAACGATCCGGCGCTGCAGGGCAGCCTCGACTACTCGTCCGACATCGGTTTCCACGCCGGCGCCTGGGCCAGCAACGTGAACTTCGGCGGGGGCGACCCGAACGTCGAAATCGACCTGTACGCCGGCTGGGGCGGCGGCGAGACATTCCCGTGGGATCTCGGCATCGTCTACTACACGTACCCCGGCGAGAGTTCCTTCAACTTCCCCGAGGTCTACGCGAGCCTCGGCTGGGAGTGGATCTCGGGCAAGATCTCCTATTCGTGGGACTTCGGCGGCTACAGCGAGACTGCGTTCTATTACGAGGGCAACGTCGCCTACCCGCTGGGTGACTTCAGCCTGCTCGGTCACCTCGGCTACAGCGACGGCGACGGCATCGAGGCGGCCTACGGCCAGGACAACTACACGGACTGGTCGGCCGGCTTCGGCTACACGTGGAGTCACTTCGACTTCGCGCTGAAATGGGTGGATGGCTCGGACCTCAAGACGCTGAAGAATTCGCCGGACGACATCTCGAACACGGACGCGCGCGTGATTTTCTCGGTTTCGACCTCGTTCCCGTGGTCGAATGCCGAGCCCGTCGAGGGCGAGATGGAATCCAAGGAAGCCGCGCAGTAGATCGCGGCCTCGCAGTTCAGTCGATGAAGACGCCCGGTCTCCGCAAGGAGGCCGGGCGTTTTTGCCTGCGCCCGGGCGGCGTGCGACCGCATGCCCGCCCTGCTCAGGGCGTCGCGCGCAGCACCTCGGCGAGCTTCCCGAACAGTTCGTCGATGTGGCTCGGCTCGATCACGAGCGGCGGCGACAGCGCGATGATGTCGCCCGTCACGCGGATCAGGATGCCCTTCTCGAAGGCGCGCACGAAGGCGTCGAAGGCACGCGCGCCCGGTTTGCCGGGAATCGGCTCGAGTTCGATCGCGCCGATGAGTCCGAGATTGCGCAGGTCGATGACGTGCGGCAGTCCCTTCAGCGAGTGCACCGCGTCGGCCCAGCGGTCCGCCATGTCGCGGGCCCGCGTGAGGAGACCCTCGCGCCGGTAGATCTGCTGCGTGGCGAGGCCGGCCGCACAGGCGACCGGATGCGCGGAATACGTGTAGCCGTGGAAGAGTTCGATCGCGCTGTCCGGCCCCTGCATGAACGCGTCGTAGATCTCCTTGCGCGCCGCGACCGCGCCCATGGGCACGGCGCCGTTCGTCAGTCCCTTCGCCATCGTGATCAGGTCCGGCATCACGCCGAAGTGCTCCGCGGCGAACGGCGCGCCGAGGCGTCCGAACCCGGTGATGACTTCGTCGAAGATGAGCAGGATGCCGTGCTTCGTGCAGATCTCGCGCAGGCGCTGCAGATAGCCCTGCGGCGGCAGCAGCACGCCGGTCGAGCCGGCCACGGGTTCGACGATCACGGCCGCGATCGTGCTCGCGTCGTGCAGCGCCACGATGCGCTCGAGTTCGTCGGCGAGGTGGGCGCCCCAGGCGGGCTCGCCACGCGAGAACGCGTTGTGCGCGAGGTCGTGGGTGTGCGGCAGGTGGTCGACGCCCGGCAGCTGCGCACCGAAGAACTTGCGGTTGTTCACCATGCCGCCGACCGAGATGCCGCCGAAGCCGACGCCGTGGTAGCCGCGCTCGCG
>CAZRKS010000034.1:0-18868 GCA_964600315.1 uncultured Steroidobacteraceae bacterium
ACGTCGACGATCGGGATGACCCGCTCGTAGGCCATGCGGGTGGGGCCGATCACGCCGAGCACCCCGACCGTCTCGTTGTCGAGCATATAGGGGGCGGTCACCAGGCTGCAGTCGTCGAGGATCTGGTACCCGGACTCCTGGCCGATGAAGATCTGCACGCCGTCGGCGCGCAGGCTCTGGTCGAGCAGGTGCAGGATGTCGCGCTTCGCGGTGAAGGCCTCGAACAGCCGCCGCAGCTTCTCCACGTTCGAGAGTTCGGCGAACTCCATGAGGTTGGTCTCGCCCGCTATGACGTACTCGGCCTCCTCCGGCGCGGCGCTGCCCACCATCTGGCGGGCGACGACGATGGCGTCGCGCATCAGCTGGTTCAGTTGCTCGCTCGCCTGCGCGAGTTCGCCGAGCAGGTCCTCGCGGATCTGGCGCAGCTCCTTGCCACCGAACTGCTGGTTGAGGAAGCCGGCGGCGCGCCGCAACTCGTCCGCGGGGTAGTAGCGATCGAGCTGCACGATGCGGTTCTGCACGTCGCGGCCATTCACGACCATCACCGCCAGCACGCGATTGTCCGACAGCGGCAGGAACTCGATCTGGCTCAGCGACTGGTGCGGCTGGCGCGGCACGGTCACGACGCCCGCGAGGTGAGTGATGGACGACAGCACCTGCGAGGCGACCGCGACCAGCGACTTCGGATCGCGCCGCTGGTCCTCGTCGAGGCGGCGCCGCAACTCGTCGATGACTTCGTCGGCCGCCCCCGACGACCGCTGCCGCAGCAGCGTGTCGACGAAGAACCGGTAGCCCTTGTCGGTGGGCACGCGGCCCGCCGAGGTGTGCGGCGAGGTGACGAAACCGTACTCCTCGAGGTCCGCCATGACGTTGCGGACCGTCGCGGCGCTCAAGTTGAGTCCCGAGTCGCGGGACAGCGTCCGCGAGCCGACGGGTTGCCCCTCCCGGATGTAGCTCTCCACGAGGACCCTGAGCAGGTGCTGCGCGCGCTCGTTGAAGACCTCGTCGCTGCAATCCGCCGTCATGACGCTCCAACCCACTGCCGGGGCCTACGTTCTTCCAGTGGGCCGACCGCAAGCTAGCAACGGCGTTTCCGCCAAGTCAAGCGACGCAAATGCGCGCGTTTGCACCGCGACGCGCGCTGGCCCGCCCGGCGCGGCACATGCTAAAACGTCCGGCACGCATGAGCACCGGCAACGTCGCTTTCCAGACCGTCGCCCTGGCGGGTCGCCCGGCTGAGCCGCGCGTCGGCGAGGCCATGCTCGGCCTGGCCCAGCACCTCCTCGAGCGCGGGGTGCGGGTGCGGGCGGCGGCCGGCCCGGACATCGACTTCGCGCCGGGCGAGGTCGAGCGCGTGCGGGAGCCGGACCTCGCGCTCGGCGCGGACCTCGTCGTCGCGGTCGGCGGCGACGGCACGATGCTGCACGCTGCGCGCATGGCCGCCGCCTGCGGCGTGCCGGTGCTCGGCGTGAACCGCGGGCGGCTAGGCTTCCTCGCCGACATCGCGCCGGGCCGGATGATCGAGAGCGTCGACGATGCGCTCGCCGGCCGCTGCGTGCCCGAGACGCGGATGCTGCTGCAGGCGACCGTGGTCGGCAACGATCCGCGGGCGCGCGCGCTGGCGCTCAACGACGTGGCGATCCTGAAGCACGCCACGGGCCGCATGGTGGACCTCAATACCTGGGTCGACCAGGTCTTCGTGAACACGCACGCGGGCGACGGCTTCCTCGTGTCGACGTCCACGGGCTCGACGGCCTACGCCCTGTCGTGCGGCGGCCCGATCGTGCACCCGGGGCTCGCCGCCATCGTGCTCGTGCCGATCTGTCCGCACACGCTCTCCGACCGGCCGATCGTGGTCGGTGCGGACAGCGTCGTCGAACTCGAACTCACCGGGCGTCCGGAGACGCGCGCGCAGGTCGTCTGCGACGGCATCCCGGTCTGCGAGTTCGAGCCGGGGCTGCGGCTGCGCGTCGAACGCGCCACGGTCAGCGCCACGCTGCTGCATCCGCCGGGCCACGACTACTTCCGCATCCTGCGCTCCAAGCTCCACTGGGGCCGCAGCGGGCGCAGCGGACTGCCGCCCGGCGACTGAAGTCCGCGATGCTGACGCACCTGCAGATCCGCGACTTCGCGATCGTCGAGGCCGTCGAACTCGAACTCGCGCCGGGCTTCACTGCGCTCACCGGCGAGACCGGCGCCGGCAAGTCGATCCTGGTGGACGCGCTGCTGCTCGCCGTCGGTGGCCGCGCGGACAGCGGCGCCGTGCGTCACGGTGCAGAGCGCGCGGAAATCGCCGCGGCGTTCGATCTGCAGCGCAACGCTGCGGCGCGCGCGTGGCTCGACGAACAGTCCCTCGGGCATCAGGGCGAGGTGCACCTGCGCCGGGTCGTCGCGGCCGACGGCCGCAGCCGCGCGTACATCAACGGTCAGGCCGTGCCGGTCCAGTCACTGCGAGCCCTCGGCGAGTTACTGGTCGACGTGCACGGCCAGCTCGAATTCCAGTCGCTGGCCCGCCGCGGCTACCAGCGCGACCTGCTCGACGACAGCGGCGGTCTCGCCGGGGGCGCCGCCGCCGTGCGTGCCGCGTACCAGGCCTGGCGCGCGCTCGACCGGGAGCGCGCAGCTTTCGAGCAACGCGATCGCGACCGCGACGACCGCATCGAACTGCTCGGCCATTACGTGAGCGAGCTGGACGGGCTCGATGCGCGGCCGGGTGAAGCCGCCGAACTCGCCGCGGAACGCCAGCGCATGGCCAACCTCGGACGACTCGCCGAGGGCAGCCGGCAGGCGCATGAACTGCTCGCCGGTGACGAAGGCGGCGCCGCGACGGCGCTCGCGAGAGCACAGGCAATCCTGAGGCAGGCCGCGATCCTGGACCCCGCGCTCGCCGCGCTCGCGCAGCTCGTCGAGGAGGCCGCCATCGCCGGGCGCGAGGCCGCGTCCGGCCTGCAGCGCTACGTCGATGCGCTGGAGGCGGACCCGGCCCGACAGGACTGGGTCGAGGCGCGTCTCGCCGCGCTAGAGGGCGCGGCCCGCAAGCACCGCGTCGACGTGGCCGCCCTGCCGGAGCTGCGCGAGCGCCTCACGGCCGAACTCGCTGCGTTGCGCGAGTCGTCGGTCAGCCTCGTCGAACTCGAGCGACGGCTGGCGACCTCAGCGGAGGCCTATGCGGTCGCCGCGCGACGGCTGTCTGTGCTGCGCACCGACGCTGCGCGCGCCCTTGATGCCCGCGTCACCGCCCTGATGCAGGATCTCGGCATGCGCGGCGGCGTGTTCGCGACTCGCGTCGAGGCCGCCGACCCGCCCGCACGGTCCGAGCACGGAGCCGACGACGTCGAGTTCCTGGTGAGCGCCAATCCGGGCCAGCCGCCGCGGCCGCTCGCGAAAACCGCGTCGGGCGGCGAACTCTCGCGCATCAGCCTCGCCCTGCAGGTCGCGACGCTCGAGGCGGCCCACCTGCCCTGCCTGGTCTTCGACGAGGTGGACGCGGGCGTGGGTGGGGCGGTCGCCGAGAGCGTCGGTCGGCAGCTGCGCACCCTCGCGGGTGCGGGACAGGTGCTGTGCGTCACGCACCTGCCGCAGGTCGCCTGCCAGGCCGGCGGGCACGTCAAGGTGACGAAGCAGGTCCATCGCGGCGCGACGCGCACGGCACTCGAGCCGCTCGCGGGCGAGGCGCGCGTCGAGGAACTCGCGCGCATGCTGGGCGGGGCGACCGTGACGGACCGCGCGAGGGAGCATGCGCGGGAAATGCTGCAGGCGGCGATGAGGCCGCCGGCGCGCGGCGTCAGCGCGACTTCACGCGGTGCGGGCAGTGCTCGCGCACGCAGTGGCCGTGCAGGATGAGCGAGTGGTCGATGATGTCGAACCCGTGCTTCGCCGCGATCGACCGCTGCCGGTCCTCGATACCGTCGTCCGAGAACTCTTCGACGCGGCCGCAGTCGATGCATACGATGTGATCGTGGTGCGCCCCCTCGTTCAACTCGAAGACCGCGGTGCCGCCCTCGAAGTGATGGCGCGTGACGAGCCCGGCGCCCTCGAACTGGGTGAGCACCCGGTAGACGGTCGCGAGTCCGATGTCTTCCTTTGAGTCGATCAGCCGCCGGTAGACGTCCTCGGCGCTCAGGTGGCGCGGCTGGCTGCTCGCCAGGATCTCGAGGATCTTGAGGCGCGGTACGGTGATCTTCAGGCCCGCCTGGCGCAGTTGCGAGGGTTCCACGGCTGTTTCGTCCCGGAGCATCCGCGCGGGAGCGCGGTTCCTGTATGATCCGCGGCCATTATGTCCGGCGCGGGCCGGCAACTCCAGACAGATGAAGCCCATCGCAAGACCTCCCGGACTGCGCCGCACGGCGAAGATCGTCCTCCTGCTGGCCGCCGCCGCGGCGCTGCCGGCCTGCGTGTACCGGCCCGACATCCAGCAGGGCAACCTGCTGCAGCTCGACGAGGTCGACCAGGTCAAGGCCGGCATGACGCGCAGCCAGGTGCGCTACATCCTCGGCACGCCGATGGTGTCCGACCCGTTCGATCCGCAGCGCTGGGACTACGTCTACACCTACCAGCACGGTCGCCGCAAAGAGATCGACCGTTCGCATTTCGTCGTCTACTTCGACGGCGACAAGGTGAGCCGGGTCGAGAAGCTCGACCTGCCGGAAGAAACCGAGACCGCGAAGATCATCCGCAAGCAGCGCGAGGCGCAGGCTGCAAAGGGGGAATCCGCGACGCCGGCCCCAACGCCGCCCGCCGCCCCGGCGCCGGCTTCCGATCTGCCCGCAGCGGGTTCGCCGCCGACGCCACCGCCGGCCGAGACGCCGCCGCCGCCCGGCGGCTGACCGGCGCGGTTCAACCGCCGCCGGTACCTTTCCCCATTGTCCGGCCGGTCGCGGCCAGGCGACGTCGCTCCTGTCGAGGATCCGCCTGCAGCGGCCGGTAGATTTCCACCCGGTCCCCGGGCCGCAGCCGTTCGCTCCCGTCGACCACGCGGCCATGGACTCCGATGTCGAGTCGTCGCCCGGCGAGTTCCGGGAATTCGGCCAGCAGGGACGTGCGCTCGATGGCCTGCCAGGCCGTCAGGCCGGCCGTGAACTCGAGCACCACGACGCGCTGCACGTCCGGCCGCGCGTAGGCCACCTCGACGGTCGCCGTCTCAGGGACTCCCATGGATCGCCTTGGCGCGGGTGATGAACGCGTCGATGAGCTGGTTGCAGCTCTGTTCGAACGCCTTGCCGAACAACAGGGCGACGACCGGGTTGGCGAATTCGAAGCGCATCTCGAGTTCGACCCGGGTGCCGGCGGTGCCGATCGGCGTGAACGACCAGCGTCCCTCGAGCACCCGGAACGGCCCGTCCACGAGCTGCAGCGTCATCACCGCCGGCCGCTCGAAAGTGTTGCGGGTCGAGAATCGCTCACGCACGCCGGCGCGCTGCATCTCCATGGTGGCGCGCAGGTCCCGCTCCGATTTCTCGTGCAGCACGGCCCCGCTCACCCACGGCAGGAACTCGGGGTAGCGCTCGACGTCGATCACGAGGTCGAACATCTGCTCCGGACTGAAGACGACGAGGGCGCTGCGGCGGATTTCGTGTAGGGCCATCGGGCGATCCTTGAGGCGGCGCAAGTTTATGCGGGACCGCTAGAATGCGCGACCAGCCCGGATCTCCAGCCATGGCCGCGCCCAGCAAGGACAAGAGCAAGGAAACCCCGCCGATTGCGCTCAACAAGCGCGCGCGGCACGAGTACTTCATCGAGGAGAACCTCGAGGCGGGCCTCGCGCTGCAGGGCTGGGAGGTGAAGAGCCTGCGCGCCGGCAAAGCGCAGATCACCGAGGGCTACGTGATCGTGAAGAACGGCGAGGCGTGGCTGATCGGCGCGCACATCACGCCGCTCCGGACCGCCTCGACCCACGTCGTCGCGGATCCGACCCGCACCCGCAAGCTCCTGCTGCACCGGCGCGAACTCGATCGCCTGGTCGGCGCGGTCGAGCGCAAGGGTCACACGCTCGTACCGCTCAAGCTCTACTGGAAGCACGGCCGGGTGAAGCTCGAGATCGGCCTCGCCAAGGGCAAGCAGGCCCACGACAAGCGCGCCACCGAGAAGGACCGCGACTGGCAGCGCGAAAAGGCGCGAATCCTGCGCCGCCGATGATTCGGTGCCGTTCACCGGCTTTCTCCCTTGCTTTCCTCGGCTCCGCCCCTAAACTGGTGACGTCCATCTGGGGGCGACCGGTTTCGACGTGGGTCGCGAAACTTCAGGTGCATGCCGAGGTGCAAGGTTCCTCGTAAAACCGCTTGCAAACCTTTAGTTGCCAACGACGACAACTACGCTCTGGCGGCTTAATCCCGCCTAACCTCCGCCTGGCATGTGCCTGTGCATCCAGAATCGGGGGACGCGCTCACAGGATCGCGGTACCGGTGTGCTGAGGGCCGGCCCGCTAAAACGTTCCTGAGCTGGCCGTACGTCTTCCCTGCCCCTCGGGTAGCGTCCGGCGAGAATCAAAGAGAGGGCTAAGCATGTAGGTCCTGGAATGTAGGGCTTGCGGACGCGGGTTCGATTCCCGCCGCCTCCACCAATGCCCAGACCCCAACCGTTCTCGGTTGGGGTTTCTTCTTGCCCGATTGCGCCGGTTCCCGCGTGTTGTTGGGGGTTGCTGCGCAGCTCGGATGGCATGCCCCTGCAGGGCTGACGGCAGAGATCGCTTGTCAGGACACCGTCCGGACAAATACAATCAGGGCATTCAAGATCAGTCCGGACGGGCACCATGAGCACCCCGAGTGCTTCCAAGACCCAACGCATTGACGTTCGTGCAAGCACGCCGGTCAAGCAGCTGCTGCAAGAGGCCGCACGCGCCTGCCACAAGAACGTCAGCGAGTTCCTGCTCGACGCGGGCGTGACGGCCGCGGCCCAAACGCTGGCGGATCGTCGCCAGTTCGTGCTCGACGAGACGCAGTGGCAGGCATTCCAGGAAGCGCTGGACCGGCCGGTACAAAGCAAGCCGCGGCTGAAGAAGCTGCTGCGTGAGCCCGGGGTGCTGGGTTGACCAGTGACTACGCGCCCGTTCGCAAGCTGTTTGCTACGGATCAGGTCGATGCGTTCGATTGCGGCCAGGCCGCGCTAAACCAGTTTCTGCAGCGCTACGCGCTCCTCAACCAGAAGGCCAACAGCGCGCAGACCTACGTCTGCGGCCACGGTGACGTGGTGGTCGGCTTCTACAGTCTCGCTGTCGGCAGCGTCGATCCGGACACCGCGCCGCCAAGAGTGATGAAGGGGCTGGCGCGTCACCCGGTACCGGTCATGATCCTGGCCCGGCTGGCGGTGGACAAGGAGCATCAGCACAAAGGCCTGGGCCAGGCTTTGCTCAGGGATGCGCTACTGCGCACGGCGCAGGCTGCCGACATCGCCGGCATTCGCTGCCTGCTGGTGCACGCCAAGGACGATGTCGCGCGGCGCTGGTACGAATCATGGGAATTCGAGCCCAGCCCGACCGATCCGTATCACCTGTTCCTGATGCTCAAGGATCTCGAGAGCTTGTTGTGAACACCCGGGGGCTGCCCGCGCATCGCGTCGGCCGGCTGTGGAAGTTCAGGCTGTCCGACGTGGACGACCGGGTGCGCGCCGGAGGCGCGGACGACGAACAAGATGCGGGCGGCGCTGCTGCCGCGATACACGGGCCAGGTGAAGTGCATCTACATCGACCCGCCCTACAACACCGGCAACGAGGGATCGGTCTACAACGACAACGTCAACAGCCCGAAGATTCGCAACGGGGTACGGGATCATTGCGACGAGATCGATAAAAGACTAAATTCAGTCCTACTGGATCTCCGGAGCAAGGTCATGCGCTACTCATCCCAAGTCAAGCCCATCAGCTACCTCAAGGCCAATGCCGCCGGGGTGCTGACCCGCCTGGCCGAACAGCGGGAGCCCTTGGTCATCACGCAGAACGGCGAGGCCAAGGCCGTGCTTCAGGACGTCGCCTCCTTCGAAGAAACCCAGGAGACACTGGCCCTGCTCAAGATCCTGGCGCTTGGCCAGCAGGACGTCGAGGCAGGCCGTGTCAAGCCGGTCGCCGATGTGGTGGCGCGCTTGCGCGCGAAGCGGGCCAAGGTCTGATGGCCGGCAGGCCGACGCGCAGCGAGGTTCTGCTCACCCCAGGCGCCGAGCAGGACCTGGAAGCCATCCACGACTACCTCGCCGAGTTCGACAGCGTGACCAGCGCAAACCACGTTCTCGACCGGCTGATGGCGGTCGTGGAGGGCCTCGCCCAATTCCCTGAGCGTGGCAGCTACCCCAAGGAACTCGTGGCACTCGGCATCAGGGAGTACCGCCAGACCGCGTTCAAACCCTATCGGGTGATCTATCGCGTCCTGGGCAGCCAGGTCGTGATTCATCTGATCGTCGATGGCCGCCGGGACATGCAGTCGGTGCTGGCGCGTCGGCTTCTTGGCGCTTGACCCGCAGCATCCCGCGCGAGTGCTCATGAGCTTCGGTGCAAGTCCGCGCGTTCAGCGATCCGGTGCCCGCACGAGCTCCCCGCCCTTCACCACCAGCGCGACCTCCTGAAGTCGTCGCACGTCCTGCAACGGATCGCCGCGCACCTCTATTAGGGGACATTCCCCTCTCGCGATCAGGCTGCCGCAGTGCAACACGAGGGATCCCGCGCTGCGCGCAGGCTGTGCCGGCACCAGCACCAGGCACACGAGAAGAATCCCCGCGACGCGCACGCGTGCAGATGTTCTGGCATTTGACATCGGAAGGGCGGCAGTCTTTCATTCGCGGCCAGTACTGTCAAAGATGAGACCGACGCATGAGCGGCGCACAGGAGCCAGCCGGTACCGTCGAGGTCGCGCTGGCTCACGCGGCGAAGCTGCTGGTCTCGAACCCGGCCCTCGCCAGCGAACAGGCTGCCGAGGTCCTCAAGGTCGCGCCAGACCACCCCGTCGCCACCCTCATCCTCGGGGCCTCCCACCGCGCAAAGGGCGACGCCGATGCCGCGCTCGCCATCCTCGAACCGCTGGCGCGGACCTATCCCGACTGGGTCTCCACCCACTACGAACTCGGGCTGGCCCTCGGCGTGGCCGGACGCAGCCGCGACGCCGTGGCCGCTTTGCGCCGCGCGGTCGAACTCAAACCCGCGATGGGCGACGCCTGGCGCGCACTGGGCGATCACCTCACGGCGCTCGGTGATGCACCGGGTGCCGATGCCGCGTATGCGCAGCACATCCGGGCCGCGACGCGTGACCCGCGCCTGCTCGAGCCGGCCGCGGCCCTCTGCGACGGCCGGATCGCAGTGGCCGAACACCTTCTCCGCCAGCACCTGAAGCGCTACCCCACCGACGTCGTGGCGATCCGCATGCTGGCGGAGGTCGCCGCTCGGCTCGGACGCTACCGCGATTCCGAAACGCTGCTGGTCCGATGTCTCGAACTGGCGCCGGGATTCCATGCCGCGCGACACAACCTCGCCCTCGTGCTGCAACGTCAGGACCGCTTCGCCGATGCGTTGCGCGAGGTCGAGAAACTGCTGGCGGCCGAACCCAACGACACCGGCGGCCGGAATCTCAGGGCGGCGCTGCTCGGCCGACTGGGGGACGTCCAGCAGTCGGTCGAGATCTATCGCAAGGTGCTCGACGAGTTCCCGACGCACCCGAAGGTGTGGCACAGCTACGGCCACGCGCTCAGAACCGCAGGCCGGCAAGCCGAGTCCGTCGGCGCGTACCGTCGCACGGTGGAACTGTCGCCGGGCTATGGCGAGGCCTGGTGGAGCCTCGCCAATCTCAAGACTTTCCGCTTCGAGCCCACCGACGTCGAGTCGATGCTCGCCCAGGTGCGCCGCCCGGACCTCACGGTCGACGACCGGTTTCACTTTCACTTTGCCCTTGGCAAGGCGCTGGAGGATGCCGGCGACTACCGGCGCTCGTTCGAGCACTATGCCGAGGGCAATCGGTTGCGCCGCACCCTCATCGAGTACGAGGGTGAGGCCGTGTCCGAGCGCGTGCGCCAGTGCGAGGCACTGTTCACGCATGAGTTCGTCGCGTCGCGTGCGGGCTCGGGCTGCCCGGCCCAGGACCCCATCTTCATCGTCGGCATGCCGCGCGCCGGGTCCACCCTGCTCGAGCAGATCCTCTCGAGTCACTCGGCCGTCGAGGGCACGATGGAATTGCCGGACATCGGCGCCATCGCCCGGGACCTCGGCGGCCGCCGCGGCGGCGGCGAGGTGTCCGCCTACCCCGCCATCCTCGCGGACCTCGGCCCCGACGAGTTGCGCGCCCTCGGTGAGCGCTACCTCGAGGGCACCCGCGTGCAGCGCAAGACTGCCGCTCCGTATTTCATCGACAAGAACCCCAACAACTGGATGCACGTCGGCCTGATCCAGCTGATCCTGCCGAACGCGAAGATCATCGACGCGCGGCGCCACCCGATGAGTTGCTGCTTCTCGGTCTTCAAGCAGCACTTCGCGCGCGGCAACCGCTTCTCCTATGATCTCGGCGAACTCGGACGCTACTATCAGGACTACGTCCACTTCATGGACTTCGTCGATCGCGAGATGCCGGGTCGCGTCCACCGCGCGATTTACGAGCGCGTCGTCGAGGACACTGAGCCGGAGGTGCGTCGGTTGCTCGAGTTCTGCGGCCTGCCGTTCGAGGAGAGCTGTCTGCGGTTCTACGAGAACGAGCGTGCCGTCCGTACCGCGAGTTCCGAGCAGGTGCGCCAGCCCATCTATCGCGATGCGCTCGACCAGTGGACCCATTACCGGGAGTGGCTGGCGCCGCTCGAGCAGGCGCTCGGGCCAGCCGCCTCGAGCTGGGCCGGAAGCGGCCTGAGTTGAATTCAGCACGCCACCACGCACAGAATTGCCCCTTCACGAAAATAATCTCTGGGAGCCCCCATGACCCGTAGTCGCAAGAGAAAGCTGCAGCGCCTCGAGGCCCGGCATTGCGGACGCAAGCTGCTCGCCACGCTGCCGCTCGCGCCACTGTTCATGGCCGGGGTGCCGACGGCGCTCGCGCAGGACGCCGAGCAGAGCGCGATCCTCGAGGAAGTCGTGGTCACGGCGCAGAAGCAGCAGGAGAACCTGCAGGCCGTACCGATGAGCATCCAGGCCTTCGGCGAGACAAAGCTCGAAGAGCTGCGCATCAACACCATGACCGACTACATGAAGTTCATGCCGAGCGTGACCTTCCAGACGGGCGGTCCCGGCTTCACCCGCGTGTTCATGCGCGGCGTGGCGAGCGGCGACAACGGCAACCACTCGGGACCGATGCCGAGCGTCGGCCAGTACCTCGACGAGCAGCCGATCACGACCATCACGGGCGCGCTCGACATCCACATCTACGACATCGAGCGCGTGGAAATGCTCGCCGGCCCGCAGGGAACGCTGTACGGCGCGAGTTCCCAGGCCGGCACGATCCGCACCATCACCAACAAGCCGGACCCCAAGGCGTTCAGCGCGAGCTATGACCTGCAGGGGAACTTCGTCGACGGCGGCGAAGGCGGCTACACCGCGGAGGGCTACGTCAACGTGCCGCTCGCCGAGAGCGCGGCCGTGCGCCTCGTGGGGTGGTACGAGCATTCGCCCGGCTACATCGACAACGTGCACGGCACGATGACCTTCCCGGTGTCCGGGATCACGATGGACAACAGCGGCCGGACCAAGGACGACTACAACGACGGCGACACCTACGGCGGGCGCGCCCTGCTCAAGATCGACCTGAACGACAGCTGGTCGATCATGCCCGGCGTCATGGGCCAGGTGGCCAATTACGACGGTATCTTCGCCTACGACCCGCAGGTCGGCGACCTCGAGGTCTCGCACTTCTTCAAGGAGAACTCCAAGGACACCTGGGTCCAGGCGTCCCTCACCGTCCTCGGCAAGATCGGCAACTGGGACATGGTGTATGCGGGCGCCTATCTCGACCGCAACGTGGACACGCGTTCGGACTACTCCGACTACGCCTACTGGTATGACGTGTGCTGCGGCTACGGCACGTACTTCAAGAACGATGAAGGGGCTCTCGTCAACCCGGCGCAGTACATCAAGGGCAAGGACGGCTTCAAGATGTGGAGCAACGAGCTGCGCTTCAGCTCGCCGCGCGAGAATCGGCTGCGCTTCACCGGCGGTCTCTTCGCGCAGACCTCCGAGCACCGCATCGAACAGCGCTATCTGGTCGACGACCTGACGACCTATTACTGGGTGACCGGGTGGCCCGACACCATCTGGCTCACGGAGCAGACCCGCAAGGACGACAGCTACGCGGTCTTCGGCGAGCTTTACTACGACATCACCGACAAGCTCACCGCGACCCTGGGCTACCGGCAGTTCCGGACGGACAACAGCCTGAAGGGCTTCTTCGGCTTCAGCACCAACTACAGTTCGAGAACCGGCGAGCGGAAATGTTTCGAGCCGTGGCAGAGCTACCACGGCGCGCCCTGCGTGAACCTGAACAAGGACACGGACGAAGGCGGCGGCACGCCAAAGGTCAACTTCTCGTACCGGTTCGACGACGACCGCTTGGTGTACGCGACTTATTCCAAGGGATTCCGCCCGGGCGGCGTCAACCGGCGCAGCAGCTATCCGGGGCCCGGCGAAGTCGAGCAGTTCCCGCCGTACAAGGCGGATTACCTGACGAACTACGAGGCGGGCTGGAAGACGACCTGGGCCGGCGGCGCGGTGCGCTTCAACGGCGCCGTGTTCCTGGAGGAGTGGGACGACTTCCAGTACTCGTACCTCGGCGCGAACGGCCTGACCAACATCAAGAACGCCGGTCAGGCGCAGATCACCGGCATCGAGGCCTATGTCGACTGGGCCGCCACCGAGCAGTGGCGGTTCTCGGCCGGCGCGACCTGGCTGAATCCCGAGCTCACGCAGAATTTCTGCCAGATCCTCCTGCCGTATGACGACGACGACGACGACAGCACGCCGCCGTCGGACGTGTGCCCCGAGCAGTCTTTCGCCAAGAAGGGCACGCAGCTGCCGGTCACGCCGACGTTCAAGGGCAACGTCCTCGCGCGCTACACCTACAACGTCGGCGACTACGAGGGCGACGTACAGGGGACTTACGTCTACCAGAACGACTCGGAATCGGAACTCCTCCCCTGGAACCGGCAGTGGAGCGGCAAGCAGGCGGCCTTCGGCGTGGCGGACTTCTCGGCCAGCCTCCGCAAGGGCGCGTATTCGCTGACGTTCTACATCAACAACGCCTTCGACGAACGCGCGGAGCTCTACAAGTACCAGGAGTGCGCAGTCGAAGTCTGCGGCACGGCAGGCGGCTACAACATCAGCAGCACACCGTGGGGTCCGCCGACCTTCGATGGCTACTCGGTGCCGCACGCCTACACGACCTACACCGGCACGAACCAGCCTCGGACGTTCGGACTGATCTTCCGCCAGGAGTTCTGATCCGGGCGGCGTGAGACACTGGCACCGGCCGGCGGCAGCGACGCCCCGGCCGGTCGCCATCACCATTCGCGGCAGCCGAACGCGACTGGCCAGGGCGGTGACATGAAAGACGACCTGCGCAAGCTGCTCGACCGCTACGACCCGCGCCAGCCGCTCGAGCAGGCGAGCACGCCGCCGGCAGCGTGGTACGTGGATCCACGCATCCTCGAACTGGAGCTCGAAACCACCTTCGCGAAGACGTGGCAGTACGCCTGCCGCGTCGATCAGGTGCGCGAGCCCGGCCAGTACGTCACGCTCGAACTCGCCGGCGAGCCGCTGCTGATCGTGCGCGGCGGCGACGGCGTCCTGCGCGGCTTCTTCAACGTCTGCCGCCACCACGCCGCGGCGGTGATGACCGAGCCTTCCGGTTGCGTGAAGCGCCTCACCTGCCCGTATCACGGCTGGACCTACACACTCGAAGGCGCCCTCAAGGCCGCCCCCGCCTTCGAGGGCGTGCAGGATTTCGACCCGGCCGGCAACAGCCTCGTGCCGGTCGCCACGACGGTGTGGGAGAACTGGGTGTTCGTGCGCATAGCGCCTGACGGCCCCTCGCTCGAGGAGTTCCTCGGCGAGGAGGTCCGCGCGCAGGTGCAGAGCCTCGGCCTCGACCGGCTGCACTGGTTCGAGCGCAAGCACTACGTCTTCGACTGCAACTGGAAAGTCTTCGTCGACAACTACCTCGACGGCGGCTACCACGTGCCCTACCTGCACAAGGGGCTCGGCAGCGTCCTCGACTACCACAAGTACACGATCGAGAACGGCCGGCACCACTGCCTGCAGTCGAGCCCGATGGTGACGCGCGGCGCGGAAAGCGCCACCGGGGCCGTGCGCAAAGGCGACCGCGCGATGTACTACTGGTTCCACCCGAACTTCATGGTGAACTGGTACGAGGGCGTGATGGACACGAACCTCGTGTATCCGCGCGGCGTGCACCAGACCGAGGTGATCTTCGACTTCTGGTTCGCGGACGTCTCCGAGGATGCGCGCAGGTTCAACCGCGCCTCCGTCGACATCGCCAATCGCGTGCAGGACGAGGACGAAGGCATCTGCCGGTCCGTGCAGCGCGGCCTGCGGTCGCGCGTCTACGACGTCGGCCGCCTGTCGGTCCGGCGCGAGGGCGGTGAGCACTTGTTCCACCGCCTGCTGCACGCCGACCTCGTCGCCGGGCTCGGGTCGTGACCGACGCGCCCTATTCGCTCTATCGCCTGAAGCGCACGCCGTTCCACGAGCGCGTGGCGGCGCTCTGCCTGCCGCAGAACTGGCGCCGCTGGGCCGGCTACGTGACCGTCGGCTCCTACGATCTCGGCCTCGACCGCGAGTACTGGGCGATCCGCGACGCCGCGGCGCTGATCGACGTCTCGCCGCTCATGAAGTACCTGATCGAGGGCCCCGACGCCGCGCGGCTGCTCGATCGCATCACGCCGCGCAACATCGCGAAGATGGCCGTCGGGCAGGTCTTCTACACCGGCTGGTGCGACGACGATGGCAAGCTGCTCGATGACGGCACCGTGACCCGCCTCGGCGAGCAGCGCTTCCGCCTCACCTCGGCGGAACCAAGCCTGCGCTGGCTGGCCATGAACGCGGTCGGGCTGCAGGTGTCGATCACGGAACTCACCGACCGGATGGCCGCACTCAGCCTGCAGGGGCCGAAGTCGCGCGCGATCCTCAACCGCTGCTGCGCCGAGCCGCTCGACGGCCTCAAGTTCTTCCGCATGGCGCCGAACCGCCTGCACGACCGCGCCGTCACGATCTCGCGCACGGGCTACACCGGCGACCTCGGCTACGAGATCTGGATCGACGCCGCGGACGCGCTGCCCGTCTGGGACGCGCTGATGGCGGCAGGTGCCGACTACGGGATCACGCCCTGCGGCATCCTCGCCATGGACATGGCCCGCGTCGAGGCGGGCCTGTTCATGATCGACGTCGACTACACCGCCGCCAACCACGCCTGGATCGCGGGCCAGAAGTCGTCGCCTTACGAGATGGGGCTCGGCTGGACCGTGAATCTCGACAAGCCGGGTTACTTCGTCGGACGTCGAGCGCTCGAACGCGAGCAGCGCGAGGGCTCGGCGTGGAAACTCGTCGGCATCGAGGTGGACTGGGAGGGCCTCGAGCGCCTCTACGCCGCGGTCGGCCTGCCCCCGCAGATTCCGTCCATGGCCGTGCGCGGCAGCCTGCCCGTGCTGCGCGACGGCCGGCAGGTCGGTTACGCCTCGACGAGCACCTGGTCGCCGGTGCTGAAGAAGTACATCGCGCTCGTGCACCTCGAGCGGCCGCACTACGAGCCGGGCACGCGCGTCGAACTCGAGGTCACGGTCGAGCACCATCGCCGGCATGCGCCGGCCACGGTCGTCGCGCTGCCGTTCTACGAACCCGAGTGGAAGAAGAAGTGACCGCCGGTTCGTACGACGCGATCGTGATCGGCGCGGGCCACAACGGCCTGATCGCCGCGGCGTACCTCGCGCGCGCCGGCAAGAAGGTCGTCGTGCTCGAGCGGCGCGACGTCGTAGGCGGCGCGAGCGTGACCGAGGAGATCTTCCCCGGCTACCGGTTCACCGAGTTCTCGTATGTCGTGAGCCTGCTGCGACCGGAGATCATCCGCGAGCTGGAACTCCCGCGGCACGGGCTCAAGATCCTGCCGCTGCCGAGCACCGTCACGCCGCTCGACGACGGCGATTACCTCGCCGCCTGGGACGATCACGACCTCACGCGCCGCGAACTCTATCGCCACTCGCCGCGCGACGCGGAAGCCGCCGACGAGTATTCGCGCGTGATGGCGCGCGCCGCCAAGGCGATCAAGCCGATCATCGGGCTCGTGCCGCCGGATCCGGCTTCGCTCGGCTGGCGCGACCTAGCCGGCCTCCTGAAGCTCGGGCGCTACGGGGCGAGCCTCAGCGAGCGCGAGCGCTACCGGATCGCGAAGCTCACCACGCAGTCCGCCGGCGATCTGCTCGACGAGTGGTTCGAGCTCGACCCGCTGAAGGGCACCAAGTCCGCGAGCGGCATCATCGGCACCTTCCTCGGACCGCGCTCGCCCGGTACCGCCTACGTGCTGCTGCATCACTACATGGGCGAGATCGACGGCGCATTCCGCGCCTGGGGCTTCGCCAAGAACGGCACGGGCGGCGTGAGCGCAGCGATTGCGCGCTCGGCGCAGGCCCTCGGCGTCGAGATCCGCACCGGCGCGCCGGTGGCGAAGGTGCTCGTGCAGGGCGGACGCGCGTGCGGCATCGCGCTCGAGAATGGCGACGAGCTGCGCGCGACTGTCGTTCTCTCGGCGGCGGACCCGAAGCGCACCTTCCTGCAGTTCGTCGAGCCGCGACACCTGCCCGACGAATTCGTCGACGCGATCCGCGGCTTCCGCGTACGCGGCTCCTCGGGAAAGGTCAACCTCGCGCTGTCCGAACTGCCGCAGTTCACCTGCCTGCCAGGCGAAGGCCCGCTGCATCGCGGCGCGATCTCCATCAGCCCGAGCGTGGACTACATCGAGCGGGCCTACGACGAGGCGAAGTACGGGCAGTTCTCGAGCCGCCCCTACATCGACGCGATCATCCCGTCGATGATCGATCGCGACATGGCGCCTCCCGGGCACCACGTCATGTCCTGCTTCGTGCAGTACGCTCCCTACGACGTCGAGGGCGGCTGGGACGACGCGAAGCGCGACGCCTTCGGCGAGACCGTCATCGCGACGCTGGAGCGCTACGCGCCCAACCTCCGCCGCGCCATCGTCGGCCAGCAGGTGATCACGCCGAAGGACATCGAGCGCATCGCCGGCATCACGGGCGGCAACATCTTCCACGGCGAACTGCTGCTGCACCAGCTTTTCTTCCTGCGGCCGGCGCCGCAGTGGGCCGATTACCGCACGCCCCTGCCCGGCTACTACTTCGGCGCCTCGGGCGCGCACCCGGGGGGTGGCGTCATGGGCGCGGCGGGCAAGCTCGCAGCCACCGAAGTCCTGAAGGACTGGCGCTAGGACGGCCCATGGCGAACCCGGACATCATCGTCGTCGGCGCGGGTCACAACGGACTCGTCGCCGCCACGCTGCTCGCGAAGGCGGGACGCAGGGTGCTCGTCGTCGAGCGTCGCGATGCGCCCGGCGGCCAGCTCGCCTCGCTCTCTCTGGGCGGTGTCGACATCGACCCGCTGCACGCCGGCGGCCGCCTGCGCGCGGACATCGCGCGCGAACTGGATCTCGCTCGGCACGGGCTGAACGCCGAGGACGCCGCTGCGACACCCCCGTATCTCGCGGCGCTGCCGGACGGTGGAGTGCTGCGTCTCTCGGCGGATCCTGCCGACACCGCGACGCTCGACTCGATCCGCGCCCTCTCCGCCCGTGACGCCGAGCGCTGGCCGGCCTTCGTGCAGTTCATGAATGCGGCCGCCGCGTTCCTCGATGCCGCCCAAGGCACGATCATGCCGCGCCTCGCGAACAACGAATTGCTGGCGCACGGCCGCCCGCTCGCTGCGCTCGCCTGGCGGCTGCGCAGGCTCGGCCGCGAGGATCTGTTCCGGTTCATGCGCAGCGTCTCGATGTCCGCGCTCGAACTGACGGAAGAATGGTTCGAGGCCGAGCCGCTGCGCACGGCACTCGCCGCGCTCGCGATCAACGGTCACACGCTGGGCCCGATGTCCGCCGGCACCGGCTACACGCTCATCCACAACTGGCTCAACCGGGGCGGATTGGCGCACCGGCCGGTCGCGGGCGGCACGCGCCAGATCGGTGAGTCGCTGGTGCGCGCCCTGCGCGCTAGCGGCGGCGAGCTGCGCACCGGCGCGCCCGTCGCCGCGATTCTCGTCGAACGGCAGCAGGTGCGCGGGGTCCGACTTGCGAACGGCGAGGAAATCGCGGCGACGACGGTTCTGTCGGGCGCGGATCCGCGCCACACCCTGCTCGGACTCGTCGGCGCACCGGAGCTGCCTCCCGACTTCGTGTGGCAGGCGCAGTCGATCCGAATGCGCGGTGCGGTCGCCAAGGTACACGCGCTCACGGACGGCAGCCACGGGCTGCCCGAGGGCACGATCGCGGTGACCGCCAGCGTGAAAGCCCTGGAACGCGCCTTTGATGCCGCGAAGTACGGCGCGATCTCGACCGAGCCCTACCTCGAGCTCACGACCGCCGGCGCGGTGGTCTCGATCCACTTCCAGTTCGCGCCGTTCGCGCTGCGTCAGGGCGACTGGGCGGGATCGCGAACGGCGCTCGAGCGCCTCGCCCTCGACGCGGTCTCGGCCCGTTTCCCCAGCTTCGCGAGTCGCGTGCGCGAGGTGCGCACGATCACTCCGCTCGACCTCGAGCAGACCTGGGGCCTGACCGAGGGCGACCTCAACCACGGGCAACTGATCCTCGACCAACTCCTTTTCATGAGGCCGTTACCCGGCTGGTCGGACCACCGCACGCCGGTTGACGGTCTCTACCTGTGCGGCAGCGGCGTGCACGGCGGAGGCGGC
>CAZRKS010000035.1:0-18558 GCA_964600315.1 uncultured Steroidobacteraceae bacterium
GGGCCGGTGCGGATCCTGGTAGAGGTGGTCGATGCGGTCCGTGTTCAGGAGCGACGCGCGGCGCTTGATGCCGTGCACCTCGTAGTCCTTGTCGAGCAGGAATTCGGCGAGGTAGGCGCCGTCCTGGCCCGTGATGCCGGTGATCAGAGCGGTCTTCTGCACGAACTGTTACTCCTCGGAATGCCGTGGCGCGCTCGACGCGGATGGCTGCGCCCCTTCGGCGCGGCCCGCGCCCGCGCGCAGCACGATCAGCGTGAGGGCCGCAAGCGTCGCGGCCACGGCCAGGCTGGCGTACCGCGGGTACGCGAAGCAGAACCAGGCGACCGGCAGGAGCACGGCCACGTCGAACGCGAGCACCGCCAACGTCACGGGACGATGACCGCCCCACGCGCGCGCGAGCCACTGATAGGCGTGACTGCGATGCGCCTCGTGGGCCCGCTCGCCCCGCACCGCCCGGCGCACGAGCGTCACCGTCGAGTCCACGAAGAACACGGCGCCCAGGGCGAGCCACGCAAACAGCCCCACGGGGGACTGCCGCATCGTCGCCAGAGCGAGCACCGCGAGGACGTAGCCGAGGTAGCCGCTGCCCACGTCACCCATGAAGATCCTGGCCGGCGGCCAGTTCCAAGCGAGGAACCCGAGGCAGGCGGCGCCGAACACGACGCTCGCCGACGGCACGCCCGCAATCGACGCACCCGCGGCGAGCCAGGCCCCGGCCAGGCCCATGAACGCGGCTTCCCCGGCCGCGAGCCCGTCGATGCCGTCCATGAAGTTGAAGAGGTTCAGCGTCCATCCGATGGCCAGGGTCCCCAGTACCTGGCCTGTGATCCCGAAGTCGACGACCGCCGCGCCGAACTGAATCGGCGGCACGCCGCCGAGCCACGCGAGGCCCCAGGCGGCCGCCACGAGGTGGACTGCGAGCCGCACGCCCGCAGGCAGCGGCCGGCGATCGTCTCGAAGACCGACCAGCGCAACGGCCAGGCCGCCGCCCAGCAGGGCCATGAGGAGATCCGCGCCAACGGCGCCGGCCAGCCAAAGGGCGACGAAGCCGGCCTCGCTCGCGACCACGATCCCGATCCCTCCGCCCCGCGGCGTGGGCGCCTGGTGGGAACTGCGGGCGTTGGGCACGTCGAGCCACAGCCGACGCACGGCCTCGCGGCGAATCCAGCCAGTCATCCCGGCTGCAAGAAGCATGGCCACCAGCACGACGATGACTGTGCTGGTGCTCAAGATGCTTTCACTTCCAGATACCACTCGGCCATGGCGCGGATCCCCGCGTCGAATCGCACGCCGGGTGTCCAGCCCAGCAGTCGCCGCGTCTCGCGGTCGTCCACCCGCAAACTGCCCGTCAGTCGGGCAAGATCGTCGCGGCGGCGCGCGAGTGTAGCAAGCCCCTCCACCATCCCCCAAGGAGCATGGAACAGTCGCGCCGGCCGGCCGAGTCCGCGCCCGATCGCCGCCAGCAGTTCGGGCAGCGTGACGTCCTCGCCGTCAGCGGCCAGCAAGGACTGCCCGGCCGCGGCCGGGTGGTCGATGCACGCCCCCAGCAGGCTGCAGACGTTCTCGACGCCGAGGAAACTGCGGCGGGCCTCGAGGCCCGCGAACGGAAGAGGCATCCCGCGGTTGACCAGTCCCAGCAGCCTCAGGAAATTCCCCTTCACCCGCGGCCCGTAGACGAGCGGCGGCCGCACGATCACGAACTCCGTCGCCGAACCCGCCGTCAGTGCACGGACGCGCTGCTCGGCCTCCCATTTGGACCGGGCGTAGGACTCGACGGGCCGCTCGGGATCCGTGGCAGCGAACGCACGACGCCCGGAATCATTCCCCAGCACGCCAATCGAACTGACGAAGATGAAGCGTCGCAACTTTCTCTCGACGGCCGCTTCCAGCAGGCGCTCCGTTCCCGCGACGTTTGCGCGTCGGAACTCGGCCAATGGATCGGACGCGGTTTCGCGGACGACGTGCGCTCGACCGGCGAGGTGAACGACGGTGTCCGAGCCCTCGAGCAGTGGGTGCCAATGGGCAAACGCGGCGAGGTCGACCGGGATCGCGCTGGCCGAGAGTTTCGCCAGCAGGGCACGGGTCACGGGGACGACGTCTCGTCCCGATTGCCGAAGACGCTCGACGAGGACGCGGCCGATGAAGCCATCTGCGCCCGTGACCACGATGCGATTGCTCATCGCGCGCCTCGGCAGGAAGGGGCGTCGAGCGCCGCCTCTACCGCGGCCCGATACGCCGCGAGCCCATGCTGTCGCGAGAGTCCCGCCTCGTAGTGCGCCGCCGCCGCCTCACCCGCAGCGCGCAGTTCCTCCGGATGCGACGCCCAGTGCTCGACGGTCCGCGTGAACGCCTCGACGTCGCCCGCCGGAATGACGCCGCCGCCTCGGGCGCGCTCGACGAAGCGCGACACGTCGCTGTCGGGGCCGACGTACAGGGTGGGCACTCCCCGCGCCATGTAGCCGAGCAGCTTGCTCGGCACGACCAGCCCCTCGAATCCGGGCAGCAGCGTGACCAGCGCCGCGTCCGCCAGCCCGAGGCTGTGCGGCAACAGATCGAGCGGCACGAAACCGCGGAACTGCACGACGTCTTCGAGCCCCAGCTCGCGAGTGAGCGCACGCGCCTGCTCGAGGCGACTGCCCTTGCCGACGAAGAGCAAGCGCAGATTGGGTACGCGCGCGCGCAATGCCCGCATCGCGCGGATCGGCGTCTCGACGTCGTGCGCAATGCCGAGGTTTCCGGAATAGAGCAACACGAAACAGCCGTCGAGGCCCCACTCCGCGCGCAGCCGGTTCTCCGCGCCACGCACCACCGACTCCTCTCCCGTCGCCCAGTTGCAGATCTCGACGATCCGCTCCTGCGCCACGCCTTTGGCCACCAGGCGCTGCGTCATCACCGGACCCAGCGAAATCACCGTGCGCGCGCGCCGGTAGGCCCACGCGAACAGGCGCTCGAGCCCGCGCGTCGCGAACGAGTCCGGCTGGAGCATGCCGTGCGCGAGCATCACCTCGGGATAGATGTCCTGCGCGATGATCATGCACGGCCGGCGATGGACGGCCGCCGCCAGCATGGCGATCGGCACCACCAGTGGCGGATTGGTCTGGCTCACGATCAGGTCCGGCCGGCGGCGCAACAGCAGCAGCGGCAGCGCGCACGCGTAGAACCACAACTGCCGCAGCAGCTTCAGGCGGTGGATGTCGCCGCCGACGATGCGCGGGATGCGGCGGATGCGCACGCCGCTCGCCGTCGGGTCCTCGCTCACGTCACCCTCGACCGTCGCATACTGGTCGCTGCCGCAGATCACCTCGACGTCGGCGCCGCTGCGCGCCAGCGCAATCGTCAGGTCGCGCGGCAGCTGCGCGCCGCCCCAGCCCTCGGGGTAGTAGAACTGCTCGATGAGGACGATGCGCGGCATCATCCGGCGCGCGCGGCCACCTTTGCACGCTCGTAGATGGCCAGCAGCCGCGCCAGCGCCAGCTTCGGCGTGTATTCCGCCTCGAAGCGCGCGCGTGCACCGCGCCGCAGCTCGTGGCGCAGCCCTGCGTCGTCCCAGAGGCGGCGCACCTGGCTCGCCAGGGATGCGGGGTCTCCGGCCGCGAAATGCAGGCCCGTCTCGCCGTCGACCACGAGCTCGGCGAGTCCGCCGATGCTGGAGGCGACCACCGGCGTGCCGCGGGCATAGGATTCCACCGCGACCAGCGGGAAGCCCTCGAACCACTCCGAAGCGATCACCTGCAGCTCGGCCGCGCCGATCAGCTCGATCGTCTCTTCGCGCGTTCGCATGCCGAGAAACTCGATCGGCAGCCGCTCGGCACGTGCCGCTTCCCTGACCTCGGCGAACAGCGGGCCGTCGCCGACCACCTTCAGCGGGATGTCCCGCAACGCGCGCCACGCGTGCAGCAGGAGTCCGACGCCCTTTTCCTGGGAGAGCCTGGCGACGAAGATCGCGTAGCCGCCGCCACCCGGCGACGCGGCTTCGGTCGAATCGACGAAATTCGGATTGACGACGATGGACTCGCGTTTCAGGCCTTCGCGTGCAAACCGGGCGGCCGCGAACTCCGTCAGCGCCACGAAGACGTCGATGAAGTCCTCGTAGATGCCGCGTCGCCAGTTGGTGCGCAGCATGTGCGCCATGGCCAGCGAACCCGGGAGCGAGTCCCGGTAGCAACGGTGCAGCACGGCCGGCCAGGGATGGCCGGCCTTGCACAGTTCGCACACCTTGCCCGCGCGGTGAAACGTCGCCGCGGCGCAGACGATGCGGTAATTGTGCAGGGTCTGCACCACCGGCACGCCATGGTCGCGGCACGCGACGTAGCCGCTGGCGCTGATCAGCGGAAACGTATTGTGGAAGTGGGCCACTTCCGGGCGCTCGCGACGGATCAGGTCGGAGATCTCCTCGTAACTGCGCCACGACCACGACATCGATGCGGCCGTCCTGGCCAGCTGACGTCGGTCCCGGACGTCGACGTCGTCGTTGCTCTTCGTGTAGCTCACGACGTCGACGCCCGCACGCCCCAGCAGGTCGCGCTCCTGCCGGAAGACGTTGTCCTCGCCGCCGGGCGTGGCCGTGCGGTAGAAATTGTGGACCATCAGGACTCTCATCGAGGCAGACCGGCGAACCTCCACGCTGATGCGACGCGCACAGCGAGCGTCGCCGGACAGATGGTCCATGCAGGGGTGGGTTCAGTATACTTGCGGCGCTGCTTACGGCGTAGTGTGCAGGCGACCCGTCCGGCATGAGACCTTCAATCGAGGTCCTGGTGACCAGCGTCCGGCAGGAGGCGCCTCTCGAGCTCTACGAGCGGATGAACCTCTCGGGCGACCTGCTCATCTGCAACCAGGGTCCGCGCGCGGAATTCGACTCCTGGCAGCTCGGTGAGGCCCGCATCCGCATGATCTCCACCAACACAGTGGGGGTCGGGATCAACCGCAATCTCGGACTGAGCTACTGCGATGCCGACATCTGCATGCTCGCCGACGACGACATGATCTACGTGGACGGCTACGAGGAGATGGTGCGGGCCGCATACCAGCGCCATCCGGACGCGGACGTCATCATATTCGACGTGTGCAGCCTGAATCCCGGCCGGCCGCTCGGACAGGTGCCGCGCGGCAAGCGTGCGACGCGCTTCGACCTCGCACAGCTCGGCATCCACGGCGTCGCGGCGAAGATCGACTCCCTGCGCCGTGCCAACATCTGGTTCTCGGCGCTGTTCGGCGGCGGGACGCAGCACGGCAGCGGTGAGGACGCGTTGTTCCTGCAGGACCTGCTGAAGAAGGGCCTGCGCGTCTACCTGTGTCCCGACACCATCGCGCACGCCACCCAGGCCGACTCGACCTGGTTCAGCGGCTTCTCCTACAAGTACTTCTTCGACAAGGGCGCGCTCTGCGCAGCCACCTACCCCGCGTTCAGCTCGCTGATCGCTTTTCGCTCGTCCCTGCGCTACCGCTACGTGCGCGGGGTGCGTCGGCCGAAATTCTGGCGGATGTACCGCACGATGCTGCGCGGTGCGCGCGAATTCCGGCGACGCGTCTGACGCGCCCGGCGCCATGGATCCCAAGGGCTTCCTGCAGATGCTCCTGCGCCGCGTCGGCCTCGACGTCCGCCGCTACAATCCACAGCAGGACTCCGTGCTCCGCAGGCAGCTGCTGCTCGCGCACTACGATGTGCGGCTGGTGCTCGACGTCGGTGCCAACGCCGGACAGTACGCACGACAGCTGCGCCGCGGCGGCTACCAGCGCCGGATCGTGTCGTTCGAACCGCAGCGCAGTGCGTTCGAATCGTTGCGGAGCCGTGCGGCCCGCGACCCCGACTGGCGGGCGCTGAACGTCGCGCTCAGCGACGCGGATGGCACGGCGCAGATCAACCTGGCCGGCAACTCGCTCAGCAGCTCGCTGCTCGACATGCTGCCCGCACATTCCGAGTCGGCGCCCGAGTCGAGCTATGTCGGCCGCGAGACGGTGACCACCCGGCGGCTGGACGGCCTGCTGCCGACCCTCGCGACGGAAGGGGACGCCGTATACCTGAAGGTCGACACCCAGGGTTCGGAACTCAAGGTCCTGCTGGGTGCAGGCGCCGCGTTGCAGCTGATCGACACCCTGGAGCTGGAACTGTCGCTGGTGCCGCTGTACGAGGGTGCACCGCTGTTCACCGACATGCTCGCCTGGCTGGCCGCAAGAGGCTACGAACTGGTCGGGCTCGAACCGGCCTTTTCAGACCCCAGCTCCGGCCGGTTGTTGCAGGCCGACGGCTTCTTCCACCGGCCGCGACCCGCGTAGCTCGAGCAGCCCGGTCACGTCGACCTGCCACGCCAGCCCGATCGCCATGGCGACGAACGACCAGAAGTAAGGCGCGTGTGCGCCGCCCATGGTCTGCGCGAACACGAAGATCACGGCAAACGCCAGCAGGCGCCGCCGGACCCCGAGTGAACGCATCAGGCCGGCGAGCAGCCCGATGGCGATCGTCCCGCCGAGCAACCCGAGGTTGATCCAGTGCAGCCAGAACGCGTTGCCGATCAGGTTCGAGAGCGTCGTCTCGGAGCCCATCGCCAGCGGATCCGACAGCGAGGCGATACCGACCAGTTCGAAGCCGAGCACGATGGAATCCTCGATCGATTCCGTGCCACTGATGCCAGCGCCCCACCATGGGCTGAGCTGCAGCGTTTCCCAGGCGGTCACGACGGGCACCGCAAGACGGACGATCGAACTCGAATCGCGACCCTCCACGGCCTGCTGGATTCGTCCGGCGAGCAGGCTGGCGGCGAAGCCCGATGCGAGGACCGCGGCCAGCAGCAGCGCGACCCACGTCATGGGCCGGCTGATCACGCGCGGCTTGGCCACCAGCGGCCGACCCAGCACGATCAGCAACGCCTGCAGCGGCAGCAGCAGGATCGCGATCGGGCTGCGCGTCACGGTGGTGGCGGCGACGCACAGCGCGAGCCCCACCAGGTGCCGCAGCCGATGCGTGCTCGACGCCACGTAACCGAAGCTCGTCAGCAGCAGAAACTTGGCGACGTCCGACGGCTCGGAGGTGAACAGGCTCGGCCGCTCGAAGCCGGCGATCTCGAGGTCACGCGTGCGGAATGTCACGGCACCGGCCGGGTACGCCAGGTCGCGGAATGCGTTCGACACCGGGCGCAACAGGCCCGCGATCTCGAGCACACAGCCGGCGAGCAGCGTGAGCGCGAAACCGAGCATCAGGCGAGCGAGCCGCTCCCGCGGCCAGCGTTGCAGCTCGAGTATCAGTGCGTAGGCACAGACCAGCGAGTAGACCCACAGCACCAGTCCACGGAAGCGCGGCATCAGGAACGCGCCCGGCTGTGGCGCCAGGAGCAACGTCAGCGCGGCGATTCCGGCCAGGCCCAGCAGCCACGCGACGTGCTGCACGCGCACCGCCGTTGCGTTGAGGACCAGCAGCAGGGGCACGGTCACCAGGGACAGGGCCATCGGGAACTCGATGCCGCCCGGCAGCGTCAGCGGAAATGCCAGATAGAAGCCGATCATGTGCAGCAGCAGCGGCAATGCGTCGAGGCCGCGAGGGCCGGCGCCGGACGCAACCGCGACCTGCCGCAAAGCTGCGCGGCTCATGACGTTCGGCCTGCGGTCGGGAGCAGGCCGGCAAACACCGCTGCCGCAAACGCTTCAGGGCGCCGCTCGGCGAGAAACGCTTCCCAGCGCGCGGCCGCGGCCGCGACCTCGAGTTGCCCGGGCTGCACCATTTGCGCCATGGCCTCCGCGATCCTTGCGGAATCCGAGGTATCCACGGCAAGTCCGAGGCGGTAGTCCCGCACCAGCGCACCCACGAGGCCATAGTCCTGGGCGATCACCGGCTTGCGCGCCGTGGCCGCCCAGCCGAGCACGCCGCTCGAACCGACGAAGCGCTGGTACGGCGCCAATATCACTGAAGACTGCCGCACCAGCCAGTCCAGCTCGGGCGTCGTGAGGTAGCGATCCACCACGCGCAGGCAGCCGGCCGCCCGGTGCTCCTCACCCAGGCTCCGTGCGCGCCCAGCGATTTCGCTGGCAATGGCCGGATCGATGCGGCCAGCGAGCACCACGCGCGATGCGTCGCGTGCTGTCGCGGGCATGCGGGCCAGTGCATCGAGCACCTGCAGGACACCCTTGCGTTCGGCGAGCGCCCCGAAGAGCGCAAAGACCACGGCACGGCCGTGGACCGACTCGCGCAGGTCGGCTGCGACGTCCTCCGCGCCGGCGGCCACGGGCACCGTCACCACAGGGTCCGGAAGCGCGCGGACCTTGCGTCCATGCCGGAACTCGGCCGCGGCGAACTGCGGGAAATAGGGGTCGAGGCTCAGCACGTCCGTCAAAGCAGGATTGCGCAGCATCATGCGGTAGAGCAGCCGCTTGCGGCGGTCCCGCGCATGTTCCGCCCGCGACAAGCGCGCCGATGAGGCATAGATCTCGTGCACCGACGGACGAAAAAGAATTCCGGACAGGGTCGCGCCGAGCGGAAGTCGCCGCTGCAGCGCGAGCGGCAGCTGCAACGGATCGAGGTACAGAATGTGCGCGTGCGTCCCGCCGGCGGCCTCGAGCCTGTCGCATAAGATGGCCCACCGGGCCATGGCGGTGCGGACGATGCCGCCCTGCGTGCAGCGGTACGTCTCCTCGTCCGACAAAGCACTGACCCGCACTGCGGCGCTGCGCTCCAGATCGAAGCTGTCCTCGGCCCGCAGCCGCTCGAGCAACGGCCGTCCGACGACGAACGTCACGTCCGCCGGCACCGCGTTTCGCTCCAGCCAGGATGCGAGCGCATGTACGTAGGCCGTCTGGTGCCCGAGATGCTCAGGCTCGAAGATCAGCACACGGGGCGTGCGCCGTTCGCTCATTCGCGACGGCCCGCGACCCGGAAGACATGGTTCCAGGACTCGAACCCGGCCGGTTGCTCGCGCAAATAGCCGAGCGGACCGAGCAGCTGCTCCAGGCTCGCAACGTGCGCCGCCGTGGCCGCCTCGACCAACAGCACCGGCTGGCAGGTCTGCAACAGCCTTCGGGCACCGCGCAGCGCATCCAACTCGCCACCCTCGATGTCGAGCTTCATGAAACACACTTTCGGCGAACCCTTCGACTCCCATACGGAATCAATCGTGGCCAGCGGCACCCGCACGACCCGGCCATGCCGTCCGCCCTCGACCGAAGCAACGAGACCCGAATACGCCGCATCGTCCGCGGCCAGGAATTCCATTTCACCCGGCGCCGATGCCGCTGCAACCTGCGCGACATCCACGTTCATCAGCTGGCTGCGCGCCAGGTTCTCCCGAAGACGCCGAACGCTGCCGGGCAGCGGCTCGAAGGCGACGACGCGCGCACCGGGCGCGACGAACTGGGCCACCGACACCGAGAACACGCCGACATTGCCGCCGACGTCGAAGACCCACCCCCCCTGCCCCGCCGCTTCATTCGCGAAAGCGAGCTCGGCCGGCTCGAAGGCTCCGTAGACGAGCCACGCCCAGCCGAGCGTTTCGCTCGCACGCAGCCGGACCGAGCCGTGCGGCGGCAGGGGCGCGTCGAACGTCGCGTCCTTGCCGAGGATCGGCAGCAACACGCCGCGCAGCAGCACGCCCTTGCCGCGCTTCACCGGCGACCAGCGCACGTACGCGCGCACCGGCCAGGCGAGCGCCCAGAGCAGGCGGCGCGCCGGCGAAATGTTCATGGCGCGGACTCCGCCAGGCGACGCCGGACCACGACGATCGCGACCGTGCTGCCCGCCGCGACGGCGATCGAGTAACCCGCTGCGACACCTGCAGCGCCGACGAGATGGCCAAGCGCGCCGCACAGCACGGTCGTGAGCACCGCGGTGAGCACGTGGCCCAGCAGGTTCCAGCGCGCGTCGCCCTGTCCGAGCAGCGTGAAGTAGGCTGGGGCCGAGAGCGTGTTCACGAACCAGGCTAGCGTCAGCACGACGCCCACGCCGACGAGGAACCTGTCGACGTGCCCCACCAGGAAAAGGCTCACGAGCGGCCACGCGAGGAGCAACGCGCCGAACGCGATGCTGCCGAGCGGACGCAGGCGCGATCTCGCCCGCGCGTTGATTGCGCGCAGCGCCGGCCGGTCCGCGGGATCCGTCGCCGCCACCGCAGGCAGCATCACCTGGCAGGCAGCCACGAGCGGTGCGCGCAGCTGGGTCGTGACTCGATACGCGAGCTCGAACAGGCCAGTCGCGGAGAGTCCGCCGAACAGCGTCATCATCACCTTGGCGAGCGGCTCGACGAGCAACTGCGTCAGCGAAATGGCCTGCACGCCAAGACTGAACGACCAGACCTTGCGCAGGTCGGCGGCGCGCAACCGGGCTGGCAGGACCGCACCGATCGCAAGCTCGCGACGAACCAGCAGCCAGGCCAGCAGCAGCACGACGAGACCCTGGACGACTTGCGCCATGCCGACGCCGACGACGCCCCGCCCCGGGACCAGCAGCAGCGCCGCGACGAGCAGCGTCAGGCTGCCCGCGACGCCCACCACGGCGCGCTGCACGAATCGCTGGCAACCTTCGAGCGCGCCGGTCAGCGTGAGTCCGACGACGAGCAGCACCAGGCTGACGAGCGTGTACGGAAGCAGCGCGCGGGCCTCGTCCACGAGGCCCGCAGGCACCAGGCGCGGCAGCCATGAGTGCGCCGGCGCATACAGCAGCAGCGCGAACATCGCCGCCAGCAGCACGACCGCGACCGCGGACGATTGCACCAGCGACGCTGCCGCCTCGCGCTGGCCGCCGGCCAGCTCGAGCGCGACGAACCTCGAGAGCGCCGCGCCAAGCCCGAAGTCGCCGAGCCTCGCCACGGCGGCGATGGAGGCAACCAGCGCCCACAGTCCGAACTGCTCCGTGGAGAGCGCCCGCACGAGGTAACGATAGGTCACGAAGAGGATCACCGCCGATGCGATGGCCTGAGCGCCCGACGCGATCGCGTTGGCGCCGAGTCTATCCTTCACGGCGTTGCAGGGCCACGCCGATCGCGAAGGCGAGCGCGGCCAGGAACCCGAACACGACGCCGCCCGCGATCATCAGCGCGCGCCTGGGACGCACGAATTCGCGCTCATCGGGTACGGCTGCGCGGTCGAGCACGCGGAAGGCGTAGTCCGGTCGTACGTTCGCCAGCATCGCCCGACGCACCTCCGTCTCCACCACGCGGTAGATGGATTGCTGCAGTGCCGCCACGTTCGTGGCCGCCGCCTCGCGCTGCAGGTACTCGATGTTTCGGCGCGATTCTTCGATCGCCGTCCGGCGCAATTCGGCATTGGCGCGCGCGACGAACTCGTTCGCCCACCGTGCGGCGAGCTCGCGGTCCTTCCACTCCATGGTGAGCGTGAGGATGCCCGAGCGACGGTCCTCGCTGAGCGAGCGGATCTTGCTGTCGAACTTGCGGATCGCGTTCGCCATGGTCGGGTCGCGCTTCCAGAGGTGCGGCTTCCAGGCCTTCTGCTCGGGATCCCAGCGAGACGCGTAGAAGATCGGCATCAGGTCGTGGTCGCGGATGAACCGCTCCGTGAACCCACGCGACATCAGCACCGCGACATCCTCCGCGCGCTTCGAGTCAGACCCGAGGCTGAGGCCCGCGAGCGACGCGAGTCCGCCGAACTGGCCGAGCATGCTGCTCAGTCCGCCGGAGACCGCGTCTTGCTTGACCGCCACCATCAGGACCCTGGCCTGGTACACAGGCGTCATCAGGAACGCCGCGGCGGTTCCGAGGCCCAGCCCGAGGATCGAACCGACGAGCAGCCACCACCAGCGACTGCGCACGGCACGGAGCAGTTCGCCGAAGCTGACGGGCCGCGGCCCGGCCGGCTCGAAGACCGGCACGAAATAGCCGCGCACGGCATTCGACGTCTCGGCCGTCGGGCTTGGAACCTCCGCGTGCTCCATCGTGCGCCCCGGTCAGAACGAATTGACCGCGGCGACGGCCACCGCGAGGTTGTAGATGATCGTGGTGACCGCGGTCCACAGCGGCAGCGGCCGCATGCGCTGCGCGTCGAGCGGCACGACCACCGTGTCGCCGGGGCGGACCCCGCCCCGGCCGTCCTTGAACCACGCGCTCGACTCGCCCTTGACCACGCTGCCGTCCGCGCGCACGACGTAGATGCGGCCCTTGTCCGCGTTCTGCGTCGTGCCGCCGCTCATGCGGATGTAGTCGTCACGCGTGAGCTCCGGGTCCCAGAGGTGCGAGGTGGCGCTCTGCACCTCGCCGAGCACCGTGACTTCCTGCATCTGCCCCGGCACCAGCAGCCGGTCGCCATCCTTCACGACCACGTCGTCGTGCGAGCCCGGCGCGGCGACCGCTATCCTGTCGAGATTGATGACCAGCCGGCCGACCGGCTCGACCTCGCGCAGGTTGTCGAGCAGCGCCTGGCCGACGATCATCGCCTGCGTCGCTGGCTGCTGCGCCCCCGTCGGCATGACGCTCTGCGTCGCCTGCAGGGCGAGCGACGCCAGGTCGCCCTGCAGACGGTCGGCGAGGGTCGCGATCTGCGCCGCCTCGCGCTCGCGCAGCGATTTGCGCGTGAACACGGCCCCCTCCGGAAACGCGAGGTCGGTGAGGCCGCCGGCACGCTTCAGCACCGAGCTCAGCGACTCGCCGCGGCCGATCGGATAGGTGCCCGGGAAGCGCACCTCGCCGCCGATCATGATCGTGCCCTGCTCGGTCCATTGCGGCAGTTCCTTGATCACGAGGAAGTCGAACGGCTGCAGCACGATGTCGGCCGCGGCATCGCCGGCGAGCGCCGCCGCAAGATTCACCTGCAGCGTCGCCGACTGCCGGTACTGACCGTTCACGATCGCGTAGCGCGTGAGCTCGGCCTCCGCGGCATAGGCCGCTTCGCCGAGCCCGGCACCGGCGCGGACGAGGTCCGACACCGTCATGCCGACTTCGAGCGGATACTGCCCGGGCGCCCGCACCTGCCCGCCCACGTTCACGGTCTGCGCCGGTGCGCCCATCACCGCCTGCTGCCGCAGGTCGTCGAGCACGGGCTTCAACTGCAGTTCGCGGCCGCCTTCGAGGTCGAACACGTAGAGCTGGTCGCGCGGCATCAGCGCGACGTTCGCGTCCGACGCGGGCTGCTGCCAGGCTCTCTCGAGATCCGCCGACGCCGTGCTCACCTTGTGGTCGAGTGCCTCGCGGCGGATCAACACGTAGTGGAGATCGGAGCCGGGCTTCAGGTCCTCCGCACGCGGCAGGACGTCGGCGATGCGCAGGCCCTGCCGCCACGCGACGGGGCCGGGGCGGTAGACGTTGCCGTTCAGCGTGACGGCGTTCGTCAGCTGCGGGCGCACCGCTGCGAGCCGCATCACGTCGCCCGAGCGCAGTGGCGTCGCGCGGCCCGAGGGCGTCGTGAGGTCCACGTCGATCACGGAGCGCACGCGGGACTCGTTGATGCGCTCGACCGTGGCCGACCTCGGGTCCGCATCGGGCAGCAGGCCGCCCGCCAGATACAGCAGGTCGGACGCCCGGGATTCGCCCTTCAGCTCGTAGATCGCGGGCCGGCGGATCTCGCCGCTGATCCCCGCCGTCGCGCCCACCGGCGGAATGAAGATGACGTCGCCGGACATCAGGCGCAGGTCGTCCGACGAGTCGCCCCGCAGCAGCAGGTCATAGAGGTCGAGCGTCGCGACCAGGCGGCCGCGCCGCTTCAGCTGCACGTTGCGCAGCGAACCGATCTCCTTGATGCCGCCGCTCGCGAAGAGCGCATTGGTGATGGTCGAGAGCGCGCTCACCGTGTAGGACCCCGGCGCCTCGGCCTCGCCCGTGATGAACACCGTGATCGAGCGCAGTTCGCCGATCGACACCACGGCCCGCGTGCCGATCATGCCCTGGCTCACGCGTCGCTCGATTTCCTGGCGCGCCTCGGGAAAGGTGAGCCCCGCCACGGCGATCGGGCCGAGATCCGGGAACTGGATCGTGCCGTCGCGACCGACCTCGAGCGAGTGCTCGGCCTGCGTGCTGCCGAGGAGCTGCACCTGGATCGTGTCGCCGGGACCGACGACGTATTGCGACGGCACGGGCACGTCCGACACCGGCGCGTAGGTGCTCGGCAGGGTCGTGAAGAGGTCGTAGCCGAAGGGTTTCAGCGCCTCCGTGCCGAGGCGCTCGAGCGGCAGCAGCGTCACGCGCAGCAGGAAGTCGCGCAGTGCCGGGTCGTTCGCGAGCCGCAGGCGCGCCTGTTCCTGCGTGAGGCCGGCGAGCGCGATGCCGGCGACCCCGGGCAGGTAGAGCGTGCCGGACTTGTCGAGCTTGTACGGATTGCCGGCGCGGATGCGGTCGCGCAGGTCCTCGAGATCCTCGATCTGCTCCGGCGAGCGCTCGAGCCGGCGCTGTTCCTCGAGCGCCTTGCGCTTCTCGCGCGTGGTCGCGGGCGTCGTGAGCTCGCCCTGCTTGGTCGGGTCGGCGACGGCCTTCTGCTGCGCCTGGGCCTTCTCCAGATCCTTCTTGCGCTTCTCTTCGGCGATCGACTGCGCGAGGTCGTCCTCGCCGGGTGCGCGGATCGCGATCTCGACGATCACGGTGTCGCCGCCGCTCAGGCGCGGCTCGCGCAGCGCCGCGAGCGCCGCCTGTTCCTCGGCGGCGGTGAGCTGCTTGCCCGGTTCCGCGATGACCGGCGCCGTGGTCTCGGTCTTCTTCTGCTGCGTGGTGCGGCTGCCGCCCGACTTCTGGAACTGCTGCAGGATGGCCTTCTGCTGGTCGGGCGGCAGGCTCTTGTAGGCCTCGATCTGCGCCGCCGTGGGCGCCGTCGACTGCGCGTGCGCGGCCGGCACCCCGAGTGCCGCCGCCATGATCAGAACCAGCACGGCCCAGGCGAAGCACGCCGCCCGCGAACCCAGTCTCGAAACCATAGTCATCCCGTCACCGCAGCTCGTGCCGCCAGGCAATGAATCCACGCCAACCCTCGTCCACGGACACCGCGACGCCCGGATCGGCGTCGGTGTTCGAGTACCCCACGCTCGCTTCGAGCGTTCCCCCGCCGAACTCGCGCCGGTGCGTCAACTCGAGGTCCTGCACGTCCGCCGGCCCGTCGGCCAGCGGGTCGCCGGTGGCCTCGCCGGCCCGGTTGAGCCGCATGTCGCGGAACAGCAGGCGCCATTCGCGGCCCGCAGGGTCGACAAGCATACCTCCAATGCCGAGCGATTCCCCGTCGGAATCGACCGGGTGCCCGAGAGAGAAGCCCCGGTACCGGTAGCCGTCCGTGTAGACGCTGCTTTCGTAGGCGCAGCCGTACTGCGGCGTGCCGGCGAAGTTGCAGGCCGTGTCGGCGTATTCGACGTGCGCCCGCCAGGAGCCGCCCAAAGCCTCGCCCCAGGTCTCGGCGCCGAAGAGACCCAGGTATTTGGACGGCAGGTATCCCGCCTCGTCCTCACCGATGGCCTGTCCGTACAGGGCGAGCGGCACGGAGCCGCCGGGCCAGGTCCAGCGCAGGTCGAAGCCGGCGAGCTGGTTGCCGGGCTGCCGGTCGAGCGGCTGGTCGTTGTCGTTGCCAATGAACAGGTTCCAGAAATCGTCCCAGGTGCAGGGCCGGCCGTCGCCGCACCACTGGGCCGTGCGGCTCGCCGCGATCTGCAGCGACGGGATCGGCCGGAGTTCGATGCGCATGCCGAAGAGCAGCGCGTTCGGGAAATCCCGGTCGCCCTCGAGCTGGCCCATGAAGGTGACGAAGCGCCAGGGCCCGAGCCAGCGCAGCACCGCGACGTCGAGCGGCGTGGACTCCTGGCGCTCGATCGCGATGGCGGGCACCGGGCGCGCGTTCGTGCCGACGATCAGGCTGCCGTCCCAGCCCGGCCCCCACCAGCGATCCATGTACCCGATCGACAGCATGTAGTTGCCGAGGCTCGCCGCAAGGTAGGAACCGTCCGGCCGCCACTGCTGCCCGTCCTCGGGCGAACTGACGAAGGTCGCCTCCAGACGGTAGGCGAAGCGCTCACCGAGGTCGTGCACCACGAGCGAGGCCTGCCCATCCTCGCGCGGCGTGTCGGCGAAGGTCCGGATCACGACCGGGTTCGCGCCGAGCGCAGCCTCGGCGAACATGCGCGGCTCGCGCAGGCGCTGCTCGTCGTGCAGGCGCTTGCGGACCCGGAGCAGCGCCGCGACGGTCGAGTCGGGCAGCTTCGCGGCCTCGGCCCGGTCGATGTCCCTCGCGATGTCCGGCCACGAGAGCGGCCAGGACAGGCTCGGTCCGGTCAGCACGCCGTTGTCGTAGAGGAGTTCGAGGTCGTGGCGCAGTCGCGTGTCGCCGGGCGCGACCCACGGCTCGGCGCGTGCCGTGGAGGTCGCCAGCCAGGCGATCCATGCCGCAGCCGCGGCGGCTGTCCGAATCGCTTTCAAGAAACGGCGCTCCGCGCTCAGAACTGCCGGTGCCAGGTGAGCGTGCCGCGCGGCAGGAGCGCCGACGTGTCGTTCCACTGGCGGTCTTCCTGGTCCAGCCCGAGGCCGATCTCGATCCAGCCCTTCGCGACCGGGCGCCGATACGACGCATCCACGCTCCACCAGTCCTCGGGGCCTTCCGCCACGAAGTTCTGGATGTCGTTCACCAAGCCGCCGCGATTCAGCTGCGAGTAGCGCAGCATGAAGCTCCAGGTCGTGCCGTCGTCGGGCAGCAGGAGCAGGCGACCCGCATACTGCCGGCTGTCGCCGTCGATCGAGTCGCCCATGACGCGGCCTTTGTAGCGATAGCCCTCGCCGTAGAAGATGCCGTTGTTGTAGGCGCAATCCCACAGCTTCTCGCCGTTCTCGGTGCCGCCGCACAGCGTGTCCGCGTACTCGAGGTCGAAGCGCCAGCTGCCGCCCGCGCCGAAATCGCCCCACACCTCGGCGCCGGCGACGTCGAAGCTGCGATACGGGCGCGGGATCTGGTTGTCGATGCTCTCGCCGGTGTGCTGCCAGTAGAACGCGTAGGGCCAGTCGCCGATCGGCGAGGCCCAGCGCACCTGCCAGCCGGCCAGCTGGTTGCCCGGCTCCTCGTCGGCCGCGACGTTCTCGCCCGCGTTGTCGTTGCCCCACCACATGTTCCAGAAGTCGCTCCAGGTGCAGCTGCGCCCCTCGCCGCACAGCTGCGCCGTGCGCTCGAGACTCAGTTCGAGCCCCTGCAGCGGCCGCGCCGACACGCGGAAACCGAACAGCAGCGGGTGGTCGTAGTCTCCGCGGTCGCCGTCCATGTAGCCGAGGAACGTGGTGAGGCGCCACGGGCCGATCCAGCGCAGCCACTTCGATTCGAACGGCGTCGACTCCGCGCGATCGAGCGCGAGCGCCGGCACCGGCCGCGCGTTGTTCGAGAGGATGAGGCTCCCCTGCCAGCCGGAGCCCCACCAGCGGTCCTGCGCGCCGAGCGTGAGGATCCAGTTGCCGAGGCGGCCGGCGACGTAGCTGCCGTCGAGGCGCACGGTGTCGTCGTCGGAGGCGTCGGCGACCGTGGTGACTTCCAGGCGTCCGCCAAAGCGCTCGCCGAAGTAACCCGCGTAGCCGAGCGCGAGTTCGCCCTCCTCGCGCGGCTCGTTCCAGAAGGTGCGCAGTTCCTCGGGTCGCGCCGCGCCGGCCAGTTCACCGAAGAAGCCCGTGTCCTCTGGTTTCGTGAGCCGCCGCAGCCGCGCGAGGCTGGCCGACTGGGAAGGCGACAGCGTCAGCGCCTTGCCGGGTGCGAGCCGCACCGCGGCCGTGCCGGGCTCGAGGCCGTACTTGCGCTCGGCCGCGTCGAGGGCGGCGGCGAGGTCAGCCGTCGGGACCGGCCACGCCGACAGCGGGATGTCGATGACCCCATCGTCGACCAGCAGCTGGAGATCGTGGCGGACCTGGAGGTCGCCCGGCGCGAGCCACGGTTCGCCCGCCCACGCCACCGGGCTCGCGAGCAGGCTCGCGAGCACCGCGAAAAGGATACGTGCCATCCGCCAATGGTACTTGGCCGGTCAGGACCGGCGCCAGCGGCGCGTGGGCGCGGCCCGCCGAGGGCCCGTCAGCCCAGATTGACGACCTTCGGGTTCGGCGGCCCGCCGTCCCGGTAATACTCGAGGTACCAGTCCACGAAGTGACGGATGCCCTCCTCGACCGGGGTGGCCGGGGTGTAGCCGACGTCGCGGGTGAGGTCGTCGATGTCGGCCCAGGTGTCGGGCACGTCGCCGGCCTGCAGCGGCAAGAGGTTCATCTGCGCCTTGCGGCCGAGACACTGCTCCAGCACCTCGATGTAGTGCAGCAGTTCGACCGGTCGGTTGTTGCCGATGTTGTAGAGGCGGTAGGGCGCGCGCGCGGTGCCCGGGTCCGGCGCGTCGCTGTTCCAGGCGGGATTGCCGGTCGCGACGCGGTCGCAGGCCGCAACGACGCCGCCGACGATGTCGCCCACGTAGGTGAAGTCGCGCCGGTGATGCCCGTAGTTGAAGACGTCGATCGGCTTGCCTTCGAGGATGTTGCGCGTGAAGAGAAACAGCGCCATGTCGGGCCGGCCCCACGGGCCGTAGACCGTGAAGAAACGGAGGCCCGTCACCGGCAGCGAGTAGAGGTGCGCATAGGTGTGCGCCATCAGCTCGTTGGCCTTCTTGGTCGCCGCGTAGAACGACAGCGGGTGGTCGACGTTCTGGTGCAC
>CAZRKS010000036.1:0-16833 GCA_964600315.1 uncultured Steroidobacteraceae bacterium
CGTAGGTGATGTAGCCGCCGACCGTGCCGCCGACCAGCGTCGTGATCGCGAGGAAGTCGACGCGCTCCGGGAACACGGCGTTGCGCACGGCGTCCGCCACGGGCGGTCCCGAGACCAGCGCCACGTACGCCGTCAACGCGATCATCAGCGCACCGAGCAGGACGACGAGCCGGTCCATCGCCGCGCCCGCGCGCGGGGCGAGGAAGATCCCCACCGCGAGCAGTGCCGACAGCAGGCTGCCCCACTTCGCCGGCAGGTCCAGCAGGGCCTCGAGCCCGAGCCCGCAGCCCGCGACATTGCCGACGTTGAATACGAGCCCGCCGCTCACCACGCAGAACGACAGAACGTGGCCCGCGCCCGGCAGCACGCGATTGCCGAGATCCTGCGCACGCAGCCCGGACACGCCGATCACGCGCCAGACGTTCAACTGCAGCGCGACGTCGACCACGATCGACGCCACGATCGCGAACGCAAAGGCCGCGCCCAGTTGCGCCGTGAACTGCGTCGTCTGCGTGATGAAACCCGGGCCGATCGCGCTCGTCGCCATCAGGAACATGGCACCGAGCAAGGGACCGCGGCGGGCCGGGCTGGGCGGCTGTCGGCTCATGTCGTTTCCCGATCGACGGGCCCCAAGCGTCCGCGATGCGCGGCATGCATGCAAGCCACGCTGGACTCACGTCGGCGGACAGCCCACGATGCGTCGCACCCCGCACTCAGTGGACCCGCGATGAAGACCTTGCAGCGACTGGGACTGGCAACCATCGGGATCCTCGGGCTGCTCGCCGCGATCGTGGCGATCCGCACGGCGACCTACGGGCGCACGCTCGGGCCCGATCTGCGTCACGTGGAGCTCGCCGCTGCCGTGCCGGTGGACGTGGAGCGCGCTGCCCGGCACCTGTCCGCGGCGGTCCGCATCCGCACGGTGAGTCACCAGGATCCGCGCGAGAACGATCGCACCGAGTTCGAGCGCTTCCTCGCCTGGCTCGCCGCGACCTATCCGGCCGCCCACGCCGCAATGTCGCGCGAACTCGTGGCCGACCTGACGCCGGTCTACGCCTGGCCGGGCAAGGACCCGTCGCTGCCGCCGATCGTGCTCATGGCGCATTACGACGTGGTGCCGGTCGCGCCAGGCACCGAAGGCAACTGGAAGTACCCGCCGTTCGAGGGCGCGATCGCGGAGGGCGCCGTCTGGGGCCGCGGCTCCATCGACGACAAGGGTTCGCTGGTCGCACTTTTCGAGGCAATCGACGCGCTGGCGGCGCAGGGGTTCGCACCCCGGCGCACGGTGATGATCCTGAGCGGTCACGACGAAGAAGCCGGCGGCTCGGGAGCGCACGCCGTCGCCGAACTCTGGCGCGCTCGCGGCACGCGGCCGCTCTTCGCGCTCGACGAGGGCCTAGCCGTCGTCACCGATCCGCCGGTGCTCGGCCGACCGGCGGCGCTGATCGGCGTCGCGGAGAAGGGCTACGCCACCCTGCGCGTCACGGCACCCGCGCAAGGCGGTCATTCGTCGGCGCCGCCGCCGGCCACAGGCGTGGCCGTCCTCGCGAGCGCGGTGCTCGCCATCGTGTCGCACCCCTTCGAACTGCGCTTCGCCGGCCCGGGCGCCGACATGATCCGCGCGCTCGCCCCGGGCGCCAGCACGCTCGTCCGGATGGCGGTCGCGAACGAGTGGCTGTTCCGGCCGCTGCTCACGCGGCAGACCGCCGCCACGCCCGCGGGCGCAGCGATGCTGCACACGACGATCGCACCGACGATGTTGCGCGGCAGTCCGAAGGAGAACGTGCTGCCGCAGGACGCGACGGCCTGGATCAACTACCGTATCGCGCCGGGACAGACCGCGGCCGACGTGATGAACCGTGCCCGCGCCGTGACGCGGGGCTTCGGCGTCGAACTCGGCTGGCAGGGCCGCGCCTACGACCCGCCGCCGGTCTCGTCGACCGATTCGGCGTCCTACCGGACGATTGCGGCGTTGGCGTCGGACGGCGGTCGGCTGCCCGTGGCCCCCGCTCTCGTCATCGGCGCGACCGACAGCCGATTTCTCGCCGGCATCGCGCGCGACGTCTATCGCTTCCAGCCGATAGTCGCTTCGCTAGGCGATCTGGAAATGATCCACGGCACGAACGAGCACCTGACGCTCGACAACCTGCGCCGCATGACAGACTTCTACGCCCGGCTCGTCGCGACCGAGGCCGCACGCTGACTCAGTCGCCGCCGCGGTATTTCGCGGCCTCGGCCGGCTTGCCCCAGGCCACATAGAGATCGACGAGCCGCGCCCGTCCCTTCGCCGGCAGGTCGGGAATCGGCGCCGCGTCGAGGCCGGCCTGGCTCGCGAGCAGACGTTTCTCGGCGTCCGCGTACTCGCCGAGTCTCGTGAGCGCCGCGCCTTCCGTGTTCATGGCCGCCGCGACCTGCCAGTTGTCCTGCGGCAGGCTGAGCAGCAGGATGCGCCGCGCTTCCCCGGCGAGTTGCCGGGCCTCCTCGAAGCGGCCCGTCGCGAGCAGGAGATTTGCCTTGACGGTGAGCGTGCCGGCCACCCGCGGGTGCTCGGCGCCGAGCGCCTTGCGCCGGATGGCGAGGCTCTCTTCGACGAGGTGCGCCGCCTCCGGGTACTGCCCCGCCTCCACTAGCCAGTAAGCGAGGCTCGCGGCACGCCCGGCGACGTCCGGGTGGTCCGGACCCAGGACTTCGCGGCTCATCTCCAGCGACTCGCGCAGCCGGCGAACGCCTTCCTCACGATGTCCCCGCGCGTACTCGACGAATGCGAGGTTGCTCAGGTTGAGCGCAATCGCCGGGTGACTCGCGCCGAGCAGCTTGCGGTTGACGGCAAGCGCTTCGCGATAGGCCGCATCGGCCTCGGCGAGCTTGTTGCGCGCTTCGAGCACATAGGCGAGGTTGTTCAGCCCCGTCGCCGTCTCCGGGTGATCCTCGCCGTAGATCTGCCGGTTCATCTCGAGCGCTGCCCGGACCAGCGGCTCCGCCTCGTCGGGCTTGCCGAGTTCCATGAGCGAGAACGCGAGATTGAACATCGCCTGGGCGAGCGCCGGATGCGCCGTCGGATGCAGTTCGCGCTGCATCGCGACCGCCTCGCGCAGGTACTTCACGGCCTCCGGGTACTCACCTCGCATGTGGAAATTGAGGCCGAGGTCCTCGAGGCTGCGGGCCACGTCCGGGTGGCGGCTGCCGTAGAGCTTCTGGCGGATCGCGAGCGCCTCGCGGATCGGCTGCTCGGCGGCCGCGTATTCGCCGCGGGCGTAGAGCAGCTGGGCGAGCGAGCTCAGCGTTGCCGCGACCTCCGGGCTCGAGGGTCCGTACAGCTTGCGGCGGATGCCGAGCGACTCGCGCAGCCGTCGTTCCGCTTCCGGAAAGTCCGCCTTGAGCGTCAGGACCTCGCCGAGATGCGTCAGGCTGCTCGCCACCGTCGCGTGCTCGCCGCCCCAGAGCTCGAGGCGCTTCTGGTACGCCTGCCGGATCAGCGGCAATGCTGAGTCATAGAGACCCAGGCTCGTGTACACCGTGCCCATCGTGTCCATCAGGTTCGCCTGGATTTCCGGCTGCCCCGCGAGGTCCCGCTCGATGCGCGTCGCGCCCTTGTCGAGGATCTCGCGGGCCGTGATGGTGTTGCCGAGCGCCTCGCTCGGATCCGACACCTTGAAGAGGTCGACGAGGAACTGCGTCGTCTGGCGTGCGGTCTCGGCTTCGGCCTCGGCGCGAACCCGCTGGCGCTCCGCCTCGTTGCGTGCGAACCAGGCGGCGGCGGCGAGCCCCGAGGTGATCGCCATGCCGGCCAGAGACGCGCCGACGAGCACCATCATCCGGCGCTGCCGTCGATGGGCCTCGCGCTGCTTCAATTCGTCGAGGCCCACGCCGAGCATGCCGGCGACGAGCTTCAGCTTGGCGTCGAGCCGGCTGTCCTTGCCCGGCCTCGCATCCGCCGCGATCGGTTCGCTCGGCTCCTGCGTGAGCCGGCCGTCGCTCCCCATTCGGTACCGGAGCGCCGGCGGAAAGCATTCCTGCTGCGGATCGCCCGGTTCGCCGTCGACGATCAGGCAGAAGATCCGGTGCTCGCGTCCGAGGCGCTTGTAGGTCAGGATCTCCTCGTCGACCCAGCGCGACTGGGCGGACTTCGGCGAGCAGATCACGATCTGCGTCGCCGATTGCCGCAGCGCGCGGGTCAGCGTGTCGCCGAGACTCGTGGCGGAGGCGAGTTCATCGCGGTCGCGGAACACCGGCACCAACCGCTCAGGGACCGGCCCGCACTCCGTCTCGCGGCCGACGAGGTACTTCGGCACGCGGTAGGTCTCGAGCGACCGGTGCAGCCAGCGCGCCCACTCCTCGTCGGCATGGCTGTAGCTGATGAACGCGCGGTACTTGTATTCCTCCACGCCCGATCCTCAGCCGATGCGCGCCGCGTCCTGCTGCTCGATGGAGCGCTCGCGGTGCATGAGGATCCACTGCGCGTGCTCCTCGAGCGCGGCGTCGCCGAGGATCTTCAGCACCCGCCGCTGCTCCACCTCGTTTTCGGCGGCGTCGAGCTGCCGCTTCGCGTTGTGGAAGATGCGGTGCATGAACTCGTACTGCTTGATGAGTTCGCTCTCCGCGGTGCTCTTGGCGTAGGACTGCCGCACGCCGACCACGAGCAGCACGCAGCCCATCAGGTACACGACCGGGGCGCGCACGTCGTCGTCCACCCACGATCCGACCAGCACCAGCGTCAGGAGCGCGAGCGCCGTCGCGAGCAGACCGAGCTGCCCGATGCGCTGCGTCACGCGGTGCCGGGCGAGTCGCTCGGCCACCTTGCGCCGGTAGTAGCCGAGCTGCCCGCTCCGCTCGTCGCCAATCCACTCGCGGATCGCGAACTCGAGGCCGGCGGGATCGCGGTTCGGAGCGACGTCGCACTCCGTGCCGGCCACCCGCATGACGTTGCGGATCCACCCGAGGTCCGGGTCCTGCATCTGCAGGAAATTGTCGTGCGCGAACTTGGTGACGCTGCCGCTCGTCACCCCGGCGGCGGCCCAGTAGAACTGCACCCGCAGCCCTTCCGCCAGCGTGCGGAAGTCCAGGTACTTGCGGTGCCACGAACCGCGGTTGGCGCGGTAGCTCGCCACGGCCGCGGTCGCCATGAACCCGAGGATCGCGAGGATCAGGGCGCGCGTCGACTGGAGGTCCGTGTAGGAGAGGTAGGCGAGACCCGTGAGCACGGCGCAGACGTGGGTCGCCCGCAGCGTGAAGAGCACACGCTTCTGGTAGTGGATGGCGAGCCAGTCGGCGGCACAGAACACCTGGTTGATGTCCTGCAGCCCGGGCGGCATGGACGCCGCCTGCCGCTCGTCGAGCAGCGGATAGCGCTCGCGGTCGATCTCGGCGGCGTGGGCCTGGGCCGACTGGCTGAACTCGTTCGCCCGAGCGAACACCTGCCGGTGCCGGTTCGGCATGCTGTCGACGCGGGGCGCCGCCTCGTCGGTGGTGTACCAGCTGGCCGAGAGCGGCATCAGGCCGGGCGTCGGCGCCCCGTCCGGCCGGTCGCGCGAGCACACGATGTGATAGACGAGGTCACTCTCGTCGTCGGTGAGCGTGAGACGGCTGGTCGCGGCCCGGGGCGTATAGCCGGGCATGACGTCGTGGTGATGGAAACGCACGACCTGGCTCGTGCCGCCGATCTGGTCCGCCAGCTTGCCGTCCCAGAGCGCGAGCAGCACGTGGCAATGGGCGCAGAGGAACACCCCGGCCTGCGCATACTGGCGCGCGCGGTTCTTGCCCGGCTCGGCGATCGACGCCGCGGTGTTGCCGGGCGTGATGGGGAGTTCGAAGACGTCCACGGCCGCCGCGCAGAGCCGCTCGAAGTGCGCGCGCGACTGTGGCGTCGCGAAGTCGCGCACGTAGAGATCCCTCGGCATCGGCAGCGGCACGGTGAGCGGCATGCGGAGCGCGATCGCCTCCTCGGCCACCAGCCGGTCGGCGCCCTCGGCGAGCGGTGACATGACCGCCACCACGCGATCGGGGTAGGCATCGCGCAACTCGCAGAGGAAGTCGCGCACGCGGCGACGGATGGCAGGAATTTCGGCGGGCAGGAGGTCGCGGTGGCCCGTGACGGCCACCACCAGCGGCACGGCGTAGCTGCGCCGGCCGGCGGCCGCCGAGACGGCGGTCGGCGCAGGCGCGATGATGTCAGCGAGCGGGTCGGCGTTTCCCATGCATGCGGCGCGTCGTCGTTGGCGCGCGACGCCCGCGGTTCCTCCAGACTACGGCAGCGGCGTCATGCCGCAAGCCGCGCTGCCCGGATTCTCGCAGAACCCGTCCTCCGGAATCGACGGCAGGAAGCGTTGTTCGAAGATGAACGACACGATCTTCGCGCGCGACTCGAGTTCGCCGATGCGGTTGGCGATGTCCTGGCCCGCGGGCGCAGGCCCCACCGCGTCCAGCGTCGACTGGTAGTTGGCGAGCTGGCTGCGGAACGCCGTGCAGTTCTGGTCGCCCGAACTCTGCTTGGGCTGGGTCGAGGCGCCGATGCACTTCGTGAGCTTGTCGCGGCCATTGAGCCAGCCCGACAGGAGCGTCGGGCAGGCCGCGGTGAGAACCGTCGTGCCGAGGCCGCCGCAGACGTAGTCGTTCTGCGTCCGGCCCAGGTCGTCGTAGAGGCCGTCGAGCAGCTTGGCGAACACCGCGTCGTCATTCGTGCTCAGGTACTTCGTGCCGTTCACGACGGCAACCGTGTCCGGATTCATCTCGACGTCGTAGGTGTAGATCGACCAGCGCGAACCGGACCCCGCCGCCCCGCCGCAGCCGGTGTTCACGAGGGTGTCGATGTTGCCCGCCACGCCGTTGCTCACGGTCAGGAAGCGCTCCGAGACCGTCGTGACCACGTCCTCCTGCACGAGTTCGGCCGTCGGGACCACCGATCCCGGCGGATAGGTGTGGCAATCCGTGGGGCGGCCCACGAGCGCGTCGAGCTCGAAGTCGAGGCGGAAGGTGTCGGTGAACTGGACGTTGCTCTCCGGGATGCCGAGCAGCGCGTCGAACTCGCGCACGCCGCTGGTCGCGTTCAGCCGACCGCGGTACTGCGGCGAGATCCACATCGCCGGCAGGGCGGGAAACGCCTCGCGCACTTCGCTCGGCATCAGCGGCGTGACGTTCAGGTACTTCTGCGCCGCACTCAAGGCGGGCTGGTCGCAGGCGAGCGAAGGATTCGAGACGTTCGGCGCGCAGTCGCGCACGACGTTCGCGAGGCCGGCCGCGACGCAGCGCGCATCGGACGCCGTGTCCGGATCGCGGCAGTCCGGGATGTTCTGGATCTGGAACAGCGTCATGCCCGACTGTCCGGTCTGCTGCAGCGACACGCCGGCGAGCTGCACGGCGGTCGTGCCGCCGGCACCCTGCAGGAGCGCACAGTCGCCGCAGTCGTAACCATACTTGCCCAGGTCGACGAAGATGCCGGGCGCCACGACCGGCGACTCGGGATTCAGCGTCCCGGTCGACAGCACCATGGGTGTCGCCGACACCTGGCCGGTGCGCTGCTCGCTCGCGACCTTGAGCCGGAATCCGTAGACGCTGCCGGCGACGGCCGTGTCGGGCTGCAGCACCAGGATCCGGCAGTAGGCGCGGTCGGACACGTAGACTTTGTCGGTCGTCAGGCTGGCGCGAACGCCGAACCGGTCCGCACTCACCGCGGGGCAGCCCGCCGGCGGCGACGCGGTTCCGCGATAGGCACGGACGTCGAACACGAGGTCGGAAACCCGCGGGCTCGCGTCCGTGTTCACGACGCGCAGCTTGCCGGTGCTGGTCGCATAGACGAAGTAGTACCCGGCGCCCACCTTGAGCAACGACGTCGACAGCACCTGCTCGCTGCCCGCGAGGCCGAGCTCGCTCTTGCCGCTCGCGATCAGGTTCACCGTGGCCGGGGCGGAAGCGCCCTTGCCGAAATAAACCAGCGCATTGCGCGTCTGCACGCCCGAGACACCGGTGCCGAAACGGAAACCCTTGACGGTCTCGCCTTCCTCGCTGCCGATGTCCTCGAAGTAGGGTCGGCCGGACGCGAATTCCTCGGCGCAATAGCCGCCGCTGCCCGGGTAGCCGGCCTCCTCGACGAGCTGCACCTGTCCCGGCACACCCGGCGTGCACGTCCTGCGGACGAGCTTGAGCAGGCTGTAGGTGCTCGACTTCTTGCCCGACAGCCACAGGGCGCCCGAGAGGTCGACGGTGAGGCCCGTGCAGGTGTCGCTCTTCTTGTCGAGGCCGAGCGCCGCGTTGGCGCAACTGAAAAGCGGAACGGCGCTCCCCGGGGCACGGGTCGCGTTCGGCCACTGGCGCACGGCCTTGCCGTCCAGGCAGACGAGCCCCCCGTTCCCGGTGAGCTGGCAGGCGCCGAACCCGCCCGCGTTGACCGGCCTGGCGTAGAGCGCTGCGTAGTCGGCGCTCCGGTCCGGCCGTAGCGACATCTCGATGGCGGCCGTGCTGCCGTCCGGCGGCGGCACGACCAGGGTCGCGGCCTTGCCGAAGGTGGCGACGTGGTCGAGCACCTGCGCCGTCGGCTGGGTCGCCGTGGTCGCCGCCAGGGCGCCTCCCCCGGCATGCGCGGCCAACGATGACGCAATCAGCGTGAGCCAGCGGCTCCGGGCGAGCGGGGACATGGCGAACCTCCGGCGGACAGTCGAGCGCAACTCCCTGACCGGCCACCCGGGCCGGGCCCCTTCGCAATGATTCTCGTTTACGAGCCAGTATACGCCCAATGATCGCGGTTCGAACGCGGCCGCGATCCGGCGACGCAACAGGCAGCAGAGACGCCGAGACGGGTGCCGCAAGCCCCGGCAATCGCGATACAGGTCGCAGGGTGGACACCTCGCCGACTCACGCCGGCCCGGGCCGCTCCCGCCGTATTACACTCGGCCGCGGTACACGATCGCGGGTAGGACATGAGCGCAGCGGACAAGCGCGTCGCCGATCTCCTCGACCGGTGGCTGGCCAGCCTCGAACTTCATGCCCGGTACCTGGACCTGGACGACGCTGCCTACGCCAGGGTGCAGGACTGGCCGCAGCACCAGCGGCCCACGAAGTGGGTCGTGGAACTCGCGCGTGCGCGCCTGATCGAGCTGCGACGTCAGCTCGCCGAGCGGCAGGCGCGTGGAGACGGTGCGTTCGCCGAGTCCCTGGAACTGATGAATTTCCTGGGGGCGCTGCTCGGCATGGAGCACGTGGAAAGATTCATCCCGCTGGCAGAGCCGCAGGCCGCGCGACCTCCGGTACCCGCGCCCAGCCCGCCTCCCGTTCCCGCCCCCGCACGCGCTCCCGAGGTGGCAACGGTGAGGGCGCCTGGGAAACCGGAGCGACCACCGGCGCCGCGGGCGCCCCGGAAGTCCGACACCGACATGACGGCGAACGTGATCGCCGACGCCGTGCGCTTCCTGTCCTGGGGCCGGGAGTGGCCGCAACTCGCGAGCTCGATCGCGCGCCTCGCGGACCGCCCGCCCGAAACCGAGATCTGGAGGATCCTGCGCGAGAACCGGGCCGCCATCGAGGCGCAGGCGCGGCGGCCACCCGACTGAATGCTCGGGTCGCGGTGGCGGGCCGCGACGCCCTCAGGTAAGGTCGCCCGCTCGTCTGTGACACCCTTCCCGAGGAGTGACCGATGTCCCTGCCCCGCCTCGCGCGCCTGGCCGCGCCGCTGCTGCTGATGACGACCGCCGCCCTGTCCGCCGGCGCAGCCCGGGCCGAGAACCCGCCGACGCCGGGTGAAAAGATGCTCAAGTACCGCAAGGCGCTCTATCAGGTCATCTCCTGGAACGTGGGGCCCCTGGGCGCCATGGCGCAGGACAAGAAGCCGTACGATGCGGCCGAGTTCGCGCTCCGGGCGACCCGCGTCGCCGAACTCACGCCGATGCTGTCGGAGTCCTACGGACCGGAGAGCGAGGGTGTCGCCGGGTCGAAGCTGAAAGCCGCGGCCTGGAAGAATCGCGCCGATTTCGACGCCAAGTTGAAGGCCCTCGTCGAACGCAGTGCCGCGCTCGCGCGCATCGCCGGGAGTGGCGATGCCGCAAAGTCGAAGGCAGCCTTCTTCGACCTCGCCGACGCCTGCAAGGCCTGCCACGACAAGTACAAGGACGACTGAATCAGTAGAGCGCGACGCCGACCTCGGGCGCGGCGCGGATGGCGAGCGCCAGGGCGGCGGCAAGCACCAGGACGATCGCCACGGCGAGGCCGGTGCGCGATCCGGCGATCGCCTCGGCAGGCGGCACCTCGGCGGCGTCCTTGCGACCGGTCAGCATCGCCCGCAGGATCGGCCGGCGCGTGACCCGCACATGCCAAGCGACGGCCGCGACGTGCAGCAGAATGAGGGCGCAGAGCAGGTTCGAATTGGTCGCGTGGAGGCTGGCGATCCGGTCACTGCCCGCCTGCGACACCCAGCCGTAGAACGGTCCTGCGTTCGCGATGCCGTCGTTGGCGAAGAGCCCGGTCGCGGCCTGCAGCAGCAGCAGCGCCAGCATCGCGACGACGCTCAACGCGCCAAGCGGATTGTGTCCTGCCGAGACGCGGACCGCCCGTCCGCGCAGGTAGTCGAGCATCGCCCGCGGCCCACGCAGGAAACTCGCGAAGCGCGCGTGACGCGTGCCGACGAACCCCCAGGCGATCCGGAAGGCGACGAGCACGAGCGTCGCGTAGCCGAGACGGCTGTGCCACTCGAACCAGCGTGCGCCCGCGTAGTGCGTGGCCCAGGCGCCGGCGACGGTGACGACCAGCGCCCAGTGCGTGACGCGCACCGGGAGGTCCCATACCCGTGTGCCGTCGGGTTCCCTCACGGGATCGATTCTAGCAATGCCGGCGATCCCGGCGCGGCGCGTGACTCCGCGGCCGGCTTCGCCTAACGTGACGTCCCTCCGGTCGCCGGCGCACCCCGCACATGCCAGACATCACACGCACCACTCGCAGCGTCGCGCGGCGCGTCGCCACCGCCGGAACGGGCGCCGGTTGATGCCTGCCGGATTGCTGCGCCGCCTCGCGGCCCTGCTGTACGACAGCCTGCTGCTGGTCGGCCTCTTCATGATCGCGACGGCGCTGCTGCTGCCCTTCACCGGAGGCGAGGCGATCACGGCGGCGCGCCACCCCGTCCTCGCGGTCGTCCATCGCCTGGTGCTGCTCGGCCTCGTCGCGCTGTTTTATGGCACGTTCTGGACGCGACGCGGCCAGACGCTCGGCATGGCGTCGTGGCGCCTGCGCACCGAGCGCGAGGACGGCCGTCTCCTCGGCTGGAGCGACGCGCTGCGGCGACTCGCTGCCGCCGCGCTGTCGCTGGCACCTTGCGGTCTCGGCTTCCTGTGGATCCTGTTCGACCCTGAGCGGCGGGCCTGGCACGACCGCTTGTCGCACACGCGGGTCGTCGTGCTGCCGCGGCGGGCCCGGCGCAGCAGCGGCTGAGATCCGCTTCAGCGCACCCGGGTCAGCATGCCGAAGGTGAGCACCGCGAGCAGCCCGGTCGGCAACCAGGCCGTGACGAGCGGCGACAGGTCGAGCAGCTGGCCGCTGTTCTCCAGCGTCTGGCTCATCAGCACGAAGCCCACGCCGATCAGGATGCCGACCACCGTGCGGGCGCCCTGCCCCGCCGACCGCATCGGCCCCAACGCAAACGGCAGCGCGAGCACGAGGACGAGCACCAGCGCCACGACCCGCGCGACGCGCGACCAGAGCGCCACTTCGAAGCGGCTCGCGTCGAGGTCGTTGCGCTCGAGGTGGGCAATGTAGGCGAGCAGGTCGCGCAGGCCCATCGTCTGCGGCTCGGCCACCGCGAGGCCCAGGAAATCCGGCGACAGTCGCGAGGCGATCTCGGCCGTCGCCGCCTTGCGGACCTGCGTGCCGCCGTCCGTGAAGCTCGTCTCGCTCACGTTCTGCAGCTGCCATCGGTTGCGGCGGTCGACGCTCGCGGTGTCGGCGCGGGCGATGCTGAGCAGGCGGCGCCCGGGATCGAACCGGAAGACCTGCACGCCGCCGAACTGCGACTCCGCCGACTGCTGGTCGACGCTCAGGATCGTGTCGCCGTCGCGCACCCAGGTGCCCCGGTCGCCCGCGAAACTGAACTCGGCGTACTTGCTGAAGACCTTGACCTGCCGGCCGTACTTCTCGAGCGGCGGGGCCACGTACTCGCTGATGCAGACCATCAGCACCGCGAGCAGCAGGCCGGCCGTCGCGAGCCACAGGCAGAACCGCACGGTCGTGATGCCGGAGGCCCGCATGACGACGAGTTCGCTGCCCCGCGCGAGGTTGCCGAGCCCGAGCAGCGCACCGATCAGCGCCGCGACCGGCAGCAGCTGGCTGAGAAACGTCGGCAGGCTGAACAGCACGAAGGTCATCGCCTCGGTCGCCGTGTAGCTCCCGACGCCGATGTCGTCCTGCTCGGCGATGAACAGGAACAGCGCGCCGAGCGCCAGCAGGACGAGCAGCGTGAGCGCCGTGTAGCCGAACACCGTGCGCAGGATGTAGCGCCCGAGGACGAGCACGTCAGGTCTCCTGCGCTCGGGAGCGGCGCCAGCGCCAGCGGGTGGGCATGCGCTCTTCGCGCCACAGCAGCCAGGCCGCGGGCAGGAGCGGCAGCACGTGCACCCACCACATGCCGAGTGCGCCGCCGGGACTCCCCTTCTGCATCCAGGCGCGCACCGCGGCGACCAGGTTCGAGTACAAGAAGTAGGCGATCACCGCGACACCGACCCGCGCGAAACGGCCCTGGCGCGGCCTCAACTTCGCGAGCGGCACCGCGAGCAGCGTGAGGACCAGCGCCATCGTCGGCACCGCGATGCGCCAGGCGAGCTCCGAACGATCGCCGTCATCGAGTGAGCCGATCAGCGCCGCCGTGGGCTTCATCGACAGCTTCTCGCCCTTCGACTTCACCTCCGGCAGCCGCACCGGAATGCCGTGCTCCTCGAACTCGACGATGCGCCACTCGGGCGCGCCGGGCACACCCTCGTAGCGCCGGCCGTGGTGCAGGACGAAGAGCTGCTCCGACTGGCCGGCGCCCCGCTGCTCCGCGCGCTCGGCCACGGCGAGTTCGACGCGGTCCCCGTTGCGGCGCTGCACGAACACGCCCTCGAGCTGGCCCGGGCCGAGCACGCGCTCGGCGTAGAAGACCACGTCGCCGCCCGCGAGGGTGCGGAACCGGCCGGCCTCCAGCGCGCCGAACTGGGCGGCGCGCAGCGCCTCGACACGGATGTCCTGCACGCGGGCGCCCGCCTCCGGCACCACGCGGAACGAGAGCAGCGCCAGCACGCCCACGACGAACGCGGTGAGCAACAGGATCGGGCGGTAGATGCTGAGCGGGCCCACGCCGCAGGCGGCCATCGCCGTCATCTCGCTGTCGTGATAGAGGCGGCCCAGCGCCAGCACGATGCCGAGGAAGAGCCCGATCGGCAGCAGGACCGTGAGCTGCTGCAGCGTGGTGAGTCCGATCAGGCTCAGCACGATCGAGCCCGGAAAGCCGCTCTGCGCGGCCTGGCCCAGCACGCGTGCGAGCTGGTTCGCGAGCAGGATGGCCAGCAGCACGCCCGTCACGGCGACGAAGGTCGCGCTGACCTCGCGCAGCAGGTAGCGGTCAAGCCGGTTCGGCACAGGTCGCGGCTCCGGTCGGGAAACGGTAGACTCCGGCGTCCGCCGCCGGCGGCCGGGGCGCCGGCCTGCGGCCCGCGCAGGGGCGGAGCGCGACGCGAGTTTAGCGGGCGTCGCGCCCCGGCCACCAGTCGGGCCCGAAGCGAGTGGTTGCAGGCACACCCAGAAGAAAAGGATCCCAGATGCGTCATTACGCCGTCAGCGGCTCGGCTGCCCGCCAGCGCACGGACTGCGCCATCGTCGGCTTGTACGAGTCCGGCACCCTCTCCGCGGCGGCCGCCCAGCTCGATGCGGTGTTCGAGGGCCGCCTGACGCGCCTCGCGAAGCGCGGCGACCTGCGGGGCAAGGCGGGCGAGACGGCGCTGCTCGACGTCGAGGGTGGCACCTGTTCGCGCGTGCTCGTCGTGGGACTCGGCCGAAAAGACGCGTTCGGCCGCAAGCAGTACAAGAAGGCGCTGCTCGCCGCCGCAACCGCGGTCGCGAAATCCGGGGCGCGCGACGCCGTGAGTTTCCTCGCGCAGGAACCGGTGACGGACACCGACACGTACTACCGTGCGCGGCTCGCCGCGGAGGCGGTCGGCCACGCGCTCTACCGCGTGCCGGCGATCCGCAGCACCCGCCGGCCGGCGGCGCCGGCCTTGCGCAGCTTCGGCGTGGCGGTCGGCACGCGCGACCAGATCGAGGACGCCGAGCGCGGGCTCGAGCACGGTCGCGGCATCGCGGCCGGCACGGCGCTCACCCGCGACCTCGCGAACCTGCCGGCCAACGTGTGCACGCCGAGCCACCTCGCGCAGCGGGCGCGTGAACTCGCCCGCGAGCATCGCAGCATCCGCACCCAGGTGCTCGACGAGCCGCAACTGCGTCGCCTCAAGATGGGCTCGTTCCTGTCGGTCACCCACGGCACCGATGAACCGGCGAAACTGATCGTGATGCGCTACCAGGGCGCGGCGGCCGGCCAGGCGCCGATCGCGCTCGTCGGCAAGGGCGTGACCTTCGACAGCGGCGGCATCTCGCTCAAGCAGCCGCCGGGCATGGACGAGATGAAGTTCGACATGACTGGCGCCGCCAGCGTGTTCGGCGCACTCAAGGCGGCGGCCGAGATCGGCCTGCCGCTCAACCTCGTCGGCATCGTCCCGGCCTGCGAGAACATGCCGAGCGGGCGCGCCACCAAGCCCGGCGACGTCGTGCGCAGCCTGTCCGGCCAGACCATCGAGGTGATCAACACTGACGCCGAGGGCCGGCTGATCCTGTGCGATGCGCTCACCTACTCGCGACGCTTCAAGCCGTCGGTGGTCGTGGACGTCGCCACGCTGACCGGGGCCTGCGTGATCGCGCTCGGCGCGCACCACTCGGCGGTGATGAGCAACGACGACGAACTCGCCGCGGAGCTGGAGGAGGCCGGGCGCCGCGCCGAGGACCGTGCCTGGCACATGCCGATGAGCGAGGAGTATCACGAGCAGTTGAAGAGCAACTTCGCGGACTTCGCCAACGCCTGCGGCCGCGACGGCGGCGCCATCACGGCGGCGTGCTTCCTCGCCAAGTTCACCGAGGGGCTGCGCTGGGCTCACCTCGACATCGCGGGCACGGCCTATCTCACGGGCGCGCAGAAAGGCAGCACCGGGCGGCCAGTGCCGCTGCTCGTCGACTTCCTGCTCAACCGACGGTGAACGTGGCCACGACCCAGGTCGACTTCTACCTGCTCGCAGCCGCCGACGTCCGCTCGCGGCTCACGACCGCCTGCCGCCTCGCCGAGAAGGCCTGCGACCAGGGGCTGCGCGTGACCCTGCGCACCTCCGGACCCGGCGAAGCCGCGGAGGTGGACGACCTGCTGTGGACCTTCAGCGACCGCAGTTTCGTGCCGCACGGCGTCTGGCCCGCGGAACCCGAGTTCGCCGCAGCCACGCCGGTCCTGATTGCGAGCGGCGCGCTGCCCGAGACGCATCGCGACGTGCTGATCAATCTCGGCGGCGACGTGCCGCCGTCGTTCGCCAGCTATGCGCGCATCTGCGAGATCGTCGCAGGTGCCGAGGACGCCAAGCGCCTGGCGCGGCTGCGCTGGCGCGACTACAAGGGTGCGGGACTCACACCCAGCACGCACGAACTCTGAGCACGGAGACGAGCATGAGCCTGCCGATGGACACGATCCCGGTGCTGACCGACATCGTCGAGGATGACCTTCACGCGCCTCCCGCCGCGGCCGATCGCACCGCGCTCTTCCTCGGCGAACTCGAGGCGCACCTGACGGCCGCCATCCACGAGCGTGCCGACGAACTGGTGCACAACGCCTGTCGCGAGATGGAGGCGCTCCTGCTCGAGCAGGTCTCCGACCGCCTGCGCGAGCAGCTGCCTGCGCTCGTCGCGGGCGTCATCGAACAACACTTCCGCGGGCCGGACCGCCTCAATTGAACGAGCCGATGGACAAGAGCTACTCGCCGCGCGAAATCGAATCCCGATGGTATGCGGCCTGGGAGTCGGCGGGCTGGTTCGCCCCGGCCGGCGGCGGCGCGCCCTACTGCATCATGATCCCGCCGCCGAACGTGACCGGGACGCTGCACATGGGCCACGCGTTCCAGCACACGCTCATGGACGCGCTGACGCGCCTGCACCGCATGGACGGCGAGCGCGCGCTGTGGCAGCCGGGCACGGACCACGCCGGCATCGCCACGCAGATGGTCGTCGAGCGCCAGTTGAACGCCGAGGGACGCTCGCGCCAGGACCTCGGCCGCGACGCGTTCGTCGAGCGCGTCTGGCAGTGGAAGGCGCAGTCCGGCGACACCATCAGCCGGCAGATGCGCCGCCTCGGCGACTCGGTGGACTGGTCGCGGGACCGCTTCACGATGGACGAGGGTCTCTCCGCCGCGGTGGCGGAGGTCTTCGTGCGCCTCTACGAGAAGGGCCTCATCTACCGGGGCCAGCGGCTCGTCAACTGGGACCCGGTGCTGCACACCGCATTGTCCGACCTCGAAGTCGTCTCCGAGCCGGAATCCGGCAGCCTCTGGCACCTGCGCTACCCGCTCGCCGACGGCAGTGGCCACGTCGTGGTGGCGACCACGCGTCCGGAGACGATGCTGGGCGATACCGCGGTCGCCGTGCATCCCGAGGACGAGCGCTACCGGCATCTCGTGGGACGCGAGATCCGCCTGCCTCTCGCCGACCGGCGGATCCCGATCATCGCCGACGCGTACGTCGACCCGGCCTTCGGCAGCGGCTGCGTGAAGATCACGCCCGCGCACGACTTCAACGACTACGAGA
>CAZRKS010000037.1:0-16680 GCA_964600315.1 uncultured Steroidobacteraceae bacterium
CTCACGAGCTGGGAGGGCAGGGCGCAGGGGGTGCGCCTGATCGTCGCCTGCGCCGCCATGGCGCTGTGGGCGTCGCTGCTCGCGCTCGCCTCGCAGGTCATCACGGTTTCGGTCCCGTTCGTGACGCTCGCCGAGTGCGTGCGTTTCGGTGCGTGGTTCGTCGTGCTCACGGGGCTCACCGGGTCCGCGGGCATCGCGACCGGTCTCTCGCGCTTCGCACACGTGGTCTGGTGCGGTACGGCGGGATTCATCCTCGCCTCGCCATGGCTCGCGGCCGCGGGATTCACACGCCCCGACTCGGTGGCCGTGCTGGTGAATGCCGGGCTCGTCATGGCGCTGCTCGGTCTCGTCCTGCTCGAGCAGATCTATCGCAACGCCCGCGAAGGCGGGCGCTATGCGCTCAAGTTCCTGGTCATCGCCCTCGGGGTGATGTTCGCCTACGATCTGTTCCTGTACTCGCAGGCGCAGCTGCTCAAGGGCATCGAGGCCGTGTCCTGGGGTGCGCGCGGTTTCGTGGTCGCGCTGATGGTGCCGCTCGTCGCCATCGCGGCGCGGCGCAATCCGCAATGGTCGCTCAACGTGTTCGTGTCGCGGCACGTGGTGTTCTACACGACCTCGTTCATGGTCGTGGGCAGCTACCTGCTGCTCATGGCGGGCGGCGGCTACCTGATCCGCCTGTACGGCGGCACCTGGGGGCGCGCGGCCCAACTGGTGTTCTTCGCCGGCGCGGGCGTGGTGCTGCTCGCGCTCGTGGCGTCGAGCAACCTGCGCCGCCGGCTGCGCGTGTTCCTCAACAAGCACTTCTACCGCAACAAGTACGACTACCGCATCGAGTGGCTGCGCTTCATCCAGACGCTGTCGGCGCCGGAGGAAGGCGTCGAGACGCGGGACAATGCCGTGCGCGCGATCGCGCAGATCATCGGCAGCCCGGGCGGCCTGCTGTTCCTGCGCACGGAGGACGGCGCGGAGTTCCGTCCCGTCGCCGCGTGGCCGCCGCAGGACTTCGACACGCGCCGGCACTCGGCGCTGCCCGCGTCGGCCGAGCTCCCGGCGTTTCTCGAGCGGCACCAGTGGGTGATCGACCTCGCGGAACTGCGCGAGACACCGGATGCCTACCAGAACGTCGTTCTTCCGGACTCGATCGCCGAGCAGCGGCGATTCCGGCTGGTGGTGCCGCTGTCGCACGGCGAGCAACTGATCGGCTTCGCGGTGCTGGCCAACCCGCCGCCGCCGTTCAAGCCGAACTACGAGGACCGTGATCTCCTCAAGACCGTCGGCCGCCACGTCGCCGTGCACCTCGCGCAATACGAGGCGGACCGGCGGCTGTCGGAGAGCCGGCAGTTCGAGGCCTATCACCGGCTCACGGCCTTCGTGATGCACGACCTCAAGAACCTCACGGCGCAGCTCGCGCTGATCGTGTCGAACGCGGACAAGCACCGGCGCAACCCGGAGTTCGTGGACGATGCGATCAGCACCATCGCGAACTCGACCGAGCGCATGCAGCGGCTGATCGAGCAGTTGCAGCGGCGCGAGGTGCAGAGCCTCACGCGGAGGGTCTCGCTCGCCGAGATCGCGCGCAACGCGGCAGCGCGCTGCGAGGGTCGCCGTCCGCTGCCGGTCTGCGGCGCGCTGGACGAGGAGGTTCGCGTGGAGGCCGATCCCGAGCGGCTCACGATGGTCGTCGAGCACGTGATCCGCAACGCCCAGGACGCGACGGAAGCGGGCGGCACGGTCAGCATCAGTGTCGGCGTGGAAGGCGGGACGCCGGCTCCGGACGGCAATCGCCGGGAGGCGGGCCTCGCGAACGGCGAGGGCGCGGTGCCGAGCGGCGACACGAGCCGGCTGCGCGTGCCGGCCGCGACGCTGACCGTGAGCGACAGCGGGGCCGGCATGACGCGCGAGTTCATCCAGGAGCGGCTGTTCAAGCCGTTCGACACCACCAAGGGCAGCAAGGGCATGGGCATCGGCGCCTACCAGGTGCGCGAGTACGTGCAGTCGCTCGGCGGGCGCGTGGACGTGGCGAGCGAGGAGGGCAAGGGAACGCGCTTCACGCTGCGGGTTCCGCTCTCCGCCGCTCCCGATTGAATTCGCGACCCACCCCACATTTTGTCAACAGCGCGATTGCTGCCGCGTCGTAACTGTTAAACACTCGCTCCCGGTCTGTTCAAGGGCAAACCTGCCGCGAGGCAGGGACGCAAAGCCTCCGGTCCTCGGGCGTGAGTCGCGCCGCGGATAGCGGGGTTGCCAGCAAGAGCGCAGGCGCCTGACCACGCGCCCGCGAACCCTGCCGCAACCCGAGCTGATTCCCCGCGCTCCACCGATCGCCCGAGAAGGCGTCGAGATTGGGAGCGAAGGTCAATGGCGGCGAAGGCATCGGGACTCGGCAAGGCACTCCGGATCGGCGCGTTGCTCCTCGCGGGGCTCGGCGCCGCCGCCTCTCAGGCGCAGGGCCTGATGGGCACGCCGCCGGTCAAGTCCAAGGCCCCGACGGGCGCACCGACGATCTCCGGCAACCCCTCGCGCATGCTGGTCGCCGGCTCGTTCTACGACTTCCGCCCCGTCGCCTCGGACCCGAACGGCGACAAGCTCACGTTCAGCATCAACAAGCTGCCGCGCTGGGCTACTTTCGACGCCGCCACCGGCCGTCTCTACGGCACGCCCGTCACCACCGACGTCGGCAAGATCAAGGGCATCCGCATCACCGTCAGCGATGGCGTGAACCAGAAGTCGCTCGCCAAGTTCGGCATCAAGGTCATCGCCGGCAAGGCACCGAAGATCTCCGGCGCGCCGGACACGAGCGCGCGCGAAGGGCAGGTCTACACGTTCCAGCCGACGGCGACCGACAACGACCAGCAGCCGCTGCGCTTCGCCATCATCAACAAACCGACCTGGGCAGCCTTTGACGTGGCCACCGGCCGGCTCGCCGGCACGCCTCCCAAGGGCAGCGCCGGCCCTTACGCAAACGTCGGCATCTCGGTCACCGACGGCGCGAACACGGCGAGCCTCGCCGCGTTCACGATCAAGGTGGAAGGCACGGCCAACAACGCGCCGCAGATCGCCGGCACCCCGCCCGCGTCGGTCGAGGTCGGGCAGTCGTACGACTTCGTACCGGCGGCCGCCGATGCCGACGGTGACGCGCTGCGCTTCGCCGTCGCCAATCCGCCGTCCTGGGCGACCTTCGATTCCGCCACCGGTCGCCTGACGGGCAAGCCGGGCGCCGGCAGCGAAGGCGCCTACCCCGATATCGTCATCTCCGTCAGCGACGGCAAGCTGATGAGCTTCCTGCCGCCATTTACGATCACGGTCCTCCCCGCCGGCAGCGGCAAGGGGTCCGGAACGAATCACGCGCCGACGATCGAAGGCGTGGCGCCGTCCACGGCCACGGAGGGCGCTGCCTACGCATTCCAGCCCACGGCATCGGATGCCGACGGCGACGCGCTCACTTTCGGCGCGGCCAACCTGCCGGCCTGGCTGGCGGTCAACGCCGCGACGGGCCGCGTGGCAGGCACGCCGCCAGCCGGCTCCGCGGGCACCTACGCCGGCCTCGTCGTGACCGTGTCGGATGGCAAGGCCCAGGCCTCGCTGGCGCCGTTCACGATCGTCGTCACGCGGCCAGCCGTCAACACGCCGCCGAAGATCTCGGGCAGCCCGCCACCGACGGCCCGCGAGGGCGAGTTGTACACGTTCACGCCGACCGGCTCCGACGCCGACGGCGATGCGATCGCCTTCGGTGTCGCCAACGCCCCGGCGTGGGCGAATTTCGACACGAAGACGGGACGGCTCTCCGGCTCGCCGCCGAGCGGTAGCGCCGGCGTGTACGCCGGGATCGTCCTCTCGGTCTCCGACGGCAAGGATTCAGCGACACTCGCGCCGTTCGCCATCACCGTCAGCGCCGCCGCCGAGGGCAATCACGCGCCCACCATCAGTGGCGTCCCGCCGCGCGGCGCGGTGGAGGGCACGGCCTACGTGTTCGTGCCGACCGCGTCCGACGCGGACGGCGACCCGCTCACCTTCCGTGCGGTCAACGTGCCGGCCTGGCTGAGCTTCAACTCGGCCACCGGGCTCCTGAGCGGCACACCGCCGGCCGGCTCGGCCGGGACCTATGCCGGCATCACCCTATCGGTTTCGGACGGCAAGGACTCGAGCGCGCTGCCGTCGTTCTCGATCACGGTGACGGCCACGGCGAACCACGCCCCGACGATCTCGGGCGCGCCATCGTCGATCGCCAAGGTCGGCCTGGCCTACACCTTCACGCCGACGGCTTCGGACGCCGACGGCCAGCCGCTCAGCTTCGGCATCGCCAACCAGCCGTCCTGGGCGACGTTCGACGTCGCGACGGGCACGCTCGCGGGTACGCCCGCGGAGGGCGACGTCGGCACCTACGCCAACATCGTGATATCGGTTTCCGATGGCATCGCTTCGGCGACGCTGCCGGCGTTCGCCATCGTGGTGCCTGCGGTGTCGAACACGCCGCCCAGCATTTCCGGGACGCCACCCACGGACGTCTCGGTGGGCAAGCTCTATTCCTTCACGCCGAAGGCGTCCGACCCCGACGGCCAGGTGCTCGCCTTCGGCATCGCGAACAAGCCGGGCTGGGCGAACTTCAACACGACGACGGGGAAGCTCTCCGGCACGCCCGCCGATACCCACGTCGGCACGTATTCGAACATCGTCATCTCGGTGTCGGACGGCGTCGCTTCGGCGACCCTCCCGGCCTTCAGCATCACCGTCAATGCGGTGGGCACCGGGACGGCCGACCTGTCGTGGGTGGCGCCGACGCAGAACGAGGACGGCTCGCCGCTCGTCGACCTCGCGGGCTTCAAGGTGCGCTACGGCAGCTCGCCCGACACCCTGACCCGCGTGCTCGATGTCGTGGGCGCCGCGATCACCAGCGCGACGGTCGAGGGGCTGACCGTGGGGACGTGGTACTTCAGCGTGTCGGCCTACACGTCGGTCGGCGTGGAGAGCACGCCTGCGGGCCCGGTTTCCAAGACGATTCAATAAGTTAAATTGGCGCGCTGACTGCCCCCCGCGGCCCGCTCCGGCCGACGTTGCCTGAACCGGCGGCGGGGCCTCCGCAGGTTTGAACCTATTTCACAAATTTCCCGCCTATCTGCTTGTATCATCCGCCGTTAATACCCTGACGAGCGGCGCCGGCCCGGCTGGCGCGACCCCGAGAGTTCGTGGCCGAAGACAAGCCGAAACTGCTGATCGTCGAGGACGACCCCGGGCTGCAGAAGCAGCTCAAGTGGTGCTTTGACGACTACGAGGTCATCGCCGCCACGGACCGCCCGGCCGCCCTCGCGGCCCTCAGGCGTCACGAGCCGGCCGTCGTCCTGCAGGACCTCGGGCTGCCGCCGGACGCCGAGGGGGTCACGGAGGGCTTCGAGACCCTGCTCGAGACCCTGAAGCTCGCCCCCTACACGAAGGTCATCGTCGTCACCGGCCAGCTCGACAAGCAGAACGCCGTCAAGGCGGTCGGCATGGGCGCCTACGACTTCTACCAGAAGCCCGTCGACACCGACGTACTGCGCCTGCTGGTGCAGCGGGCCTTCAACATCCACGCGCTCGAGGAGCAGAACCGCGCTCTGCTGCAGCGGCAGAGCGCGATGCCGTTCGCGGGCCTGATCGCGACCAGCGACGCGATGATGAAGGTCTGCCGCACGGTCGAGAAGGTGGCGCCGACCAACGCCACCGTGCTGCTGCTCGGCGAAAGCGGCACCGGCAAGGAAGTGCTGGCGCGGGCCGTGCACACGCAGAGTCCGCGCGCGTCCCGGCCCTTCGTCGCGATCAACTGCGCCGCCATCCCCGACACGCTGCTCGAGAGCGAGCTCTTCGGCTACGAGAAGGGTGCGTTCACCGGCGCGGTCAAGCAGACCCAGGGCAAGTTCGAGCATGCGAACGGCGGCACGCTGTTCCTCGACGAGATCGGCGACATGCCGCTCGCGCTGCAGGCGAAGCTGCTGCGCTTCCTGCAGGACCGGGTCGTCGAGCGCATCGGCGGACGCGAGCGCATCCCGGTGGACGTGCGCGTCGTCTGCGCGACCAACAAGGACCTGCCGGTGCTGATCAAGGACGGCGGCTTCCGCGAGGATCTCTACTACCGCATCAGCGAGGTCTCGGTGCGCATCCCGCCGCTCCGGGACCGCTCGGGCGACGCGGTCGTGATCGCGCAGGCGGTCCTCGAGCGCCGCGCCACCGAGCACGGCCGGCAGATACGGGGCTTCACGCCGGAGGCGCTCAAGGCCATCGAGGGCTATCCCTGGCCGGGCAACATCCGCGAGCTCGAGAACCGCGTGAACGGCGCGGTGATCATGTCCGAGGGCAAGTACGTGACCGTCGAGGACCTCGGCCTGCCCGAGGGCGGCGGCCCCGGGCTGTCCTGGCTCAACCTGCGTGTCGCGCGACAGCGGGCCGAGCGCGAAGCCGTGCGCCAGGCGCTCGCGATCGCCGGCTGGAATCTTTCCCGGACCGCGGAACTGCTCGGCATCACGCGGCCCACTCTGTACGACCTCCTGGAAAAGAACGACATTGCGGTCCCCGAAAGGACCGCCGAAGGGTGACACACGTGAACATGACGAGCCTCGAAGGAATGATCTCCCGCCGGGCCCTCGCACCGCGCCCGAGCCGCGTCCGCCTGCTGTCGACGCTCGCGGTCCTCGCGCTCGCCGCCGGGTGCTCGCCCAAGGGCGAGGCCCTGTATGCGCGTGCGCAGCAGGAACTCGGCAAGGGCGAAGTGCGCGCTGCCATGATCGACCTGAAGAACCTCGTCAAGGCCGAGCCGAAGAATGCCAGGGCGCGCGCGCTCCTGGCTCAGGCGCTGGTCAAGAACGGCGACATCGCCGGCGCGGCCATCGAGGTGCAGAAGGCGCGCGACCTCGGGGCGCCGGCGGACGTGCTCTTGGTGGCGGACTGCCAGGTGCTGCTGGGCAAGGCCGAGTTCGACAAGGTCGTCCAGCAGTGCAAACCGGAGACCGCGGCCGCGGCCGATCGCACCGCCGTCTACATCGTACAGGGTCGTGCGTTGCTCGCGCTCAACCGGCCTGAAGAGGCCCGGCCGCTGTTCGAGGCCGCGCGCTCGGCCGAGCCCGACAACCTCGATGCGCTGCTCGGCGTCGCGGGCGTCGAGTTCCTGGTCCGGGGCCTCGAGGGCGCGCAGGCCGTGTTCACCCACGCGACGCCGGCCATGCAGAAGGATCCCCAGTACTGGATGGCGGTCGGCGGCTTCCGCATGCAGGGCCACGACTTCGCCGGGGCCGAGCAGTCGCTGCAGAAGGCGGTCTCGCTGCTGACCGAGAACGTCGAGCCGCGCATCCGGCTGACGGCGCTCGGCGCGCTCGCCGAGACGCAGATGCGGCAGGGCAAGGTGAAGGAGGCGAACGCCACGGTAGACGTGCTGATGAAGGCTGCGCCGCGCAATCCGATCGCCAAGCAGCTCAAGGCGCAGGCCCTGGCGGCCGGTGGCGACCTCGAAGGAGCGCGCGCGCTGCTCGAGGAGGTCGTGGCGGCGATGCCGGAGAACTACGATGCCCGTACCCAGCTCGGCATGGTGCACATGATGCAGGGCAACCTCGGGCAGGCCGAGATGCACTTCTCGAACGTGGTGTCGCACCAGCCGGGCAACCAGCGCGCGCAGAAGCTGCTGGCCGAGGTGCGGGCCCGTTCCGGGTCGCCCGAAGAGTCGCTGGCGACCATGGCGCCGGCGCTGCGCAAGGCCGACGCGGACCCGGCGCTGCTCGCCACGGCGGGCCGCATGAGCCTCGCGGCCGGCAATCGTGACCAGGCGCTGAGCTACCTCGACCAGGCCGCCGCGAGCTTCGGCGACCTGACGCCCGACGTGCAACTCGAGATCGCGAACGGCTATCTCATGGCCGGCGCGTTCGATCGCGCCATCGAACTGCTCGAGAAGATCCCGGCGGACGAGAAGTCGGCGATGCGCCGCGAGTTCCTGCTCGCCATCGCGCTGTTGCGCAAAGGCGAACCCGACAAGGGCATCGCCCAGGTCCAGGCGATGGTCCAGAAGTCGCCGAACGACCCCCAGGTGCTCAACCTCGCGAGCGGCTTCTACGTCATCGCGGGCAAGCGTGACGCGGCTCGCCAGGCCCTGCAGGCGGCGCTCAAGGTCGCGCCCAAGGACACCGACACGCTCATCAATCTCGCGCGGCTCGAGATCGTCGACGGCCGGCCCGCCGAGGCGGACAAGTACTTCAAGCAGGCGCTCGAGGCCGATCCCGGCAACGTCATTGCCACGATGGGGCTCGCCGGCACGGCCAACCTGCGCGGCGACGCCAAGGACACCGAGAAGTGGCTGACCCAGGCGAGCCGGAAGAACCCCGACTCCGTCGACGCGCAGCTCGCGCTGGCGCAGTTCTATCTCGACCAGCGGCAGGTGGCCAAGGCGAAGGCCGTCGTCGACGCGGCCTCGCAGCGGTTCGTGGACAACGCCGCGGTCTCGAACATGCGCGGCCTCGTGGCCCTTGGCACGGGGGACCTCCCCGCGGCGATCACCGCGTTCAAGCAGGCGACCGGGCAGGCGCCGAAGGTCTTCTCGTATGCGAACAATCTCGCGCGGGCCTACGTCGCAGCCGGCGAACCGGGCAGCGCGCTCACCCTGCTGAACGATCTGCTGCAGAAGAATCCACGGTCCATCGAGACCCTGCAGGTGGCGGCGGCGACCGCGATCGCCTCGCACAAGCTCGAGCAGGCGAGTGGCTACGTCACGAGGCTGCAGGACGTCGACCCCGACTCGGTCACGACGCTGGCCCTGGACGGCGACCTCGCGATGCTGCAGAAGCGCTACAAGGACGCCTTGCAGGCCTACCGGCAGGGGGCGGCGAAGAGCAACGGCAATCCGCAGATGGTCGCCTCCGAGTTCCGGGCCGCGCGGCTCGCAGGCGAGCCGAATCCGGACAAGATCCTCGAGGACTGGCTCGCGAAATATCCCAACGACATCCAGACCACGGTCCTGCTCGCCGAGTCGCGCGAACGCGCGGGCGACCTGAAGGGCGCAACCCGCCTCTACGAGACCGTGGTGGAAAAGGCGCCGGGCAACGGCATCGCGTTGAACAACCTGGCGACGCTCTACCTGCAGCAGGGCAACCCGAAGGGCATGGAGATGGCGAAGCGCGCCTACGACCTGCTGCCCAAGTCGCCCCCGGTGCAGGACACCTACGGTTGGGCGCTCTACCTGCAGGGCCGCAACGACCAGGCCGTCCCGGTGCTGCTCGAGGCCCTGTCGAACCTTCCCGACAACGCCGAGGTGCAGTACCACGCCGGTGCCGCACTCGCGAAGAAGGGTGACAAGGCCGAGGCCACGCGGCTGCTCAAGAAGGCGCTGCAGGGCAGCCTGCCTCCCGCCGCCAAGGCCGACGCCCAGAAGCAACTCGACCAGCTGAGCAAATGAGAACGACGATGGTCCGACTCGAACGACGCAAGACGGGCGCGCTCCTCGCAACGGCGGCCGCCCTGGGTACCGTGCTGCTGCTCGCGGCCTGCTCGGGCCAGCCGACGACGACGGCTGCGCCGGCGGCCGCGCCGACGCTCCCGAGCGACTACAAGATCGGCCCGGGCGACAAGCTGCAGATCTTCGTCTGGAACAATCCGGAGCTGAACGTCACCGTGCCGGTGCGACCGGACGGCAAGATTTCCACGCCGCTGATCGAAGGCGTCCCGGCCGAAGGCAAGACGGCGTCGCAGCTCGCGCGCGACCTCGAAGCCGCGCTCGCCGAGTACGTGCGCAACCCGAACGTGAGCGTCATGGTGACCGAGTTCGTCGGCTCGTACAGCGAGCAGGTCCGCGTGGTCGGACAGGCCGCCAAGCCGCAGGCGATGCCGTATCGTGCCAACATGTCGGTGCTCGACGTGATGATCGCCGTGGGCGGCCTCGCCCCCTTTGCCGCGGGCAACCGCGCGGTGCTGGTGCGCACCGAGAACGGCCAGCAGACCCGCATACCGCTCAGGCTGGCGGACCTGCTGAACGACGGCGACATCTCCGCGAACGTGCCGATGCGCCCGGGCGACGTCCTGATCATTCCGGAGAGTCGCTTCTGAGGCGCACATTCTGTTAACTGCCTCACGTCGGGCGTGACCGACGGACGGTAAAAGGAAACCGCTGAATCGGACGGTCTATGCAGGAACTCATCGCACAATTGCTGGATTACGCCAAAGGGGCCTGGCGCTACCGCTGGGTGGCCGTGGCGGCATGCTGGATCATCGCGCTCGTCGGCTGGGTGACGGTGATGCTGATGCCCAACCGTTTCGAGTCCTCGACGACGGTTTACGTCGACACGGACTCGCTGCTCAAGCCGCTGCTGCAGGGCGTCGCGGTGGAGCAGGACGTGAGCAGCCAGGTGGCGATGATGCAGGCCGTGATGTTGAGCCGGCCGAACCTGGAGAAGGTGGCGACCAAGAACGACCTGCTGCTCGGCGCGCACACCGCCAAGGACCGCGAGGCCGTGCTCGAGTCGCTGGAGCAGCGGATCAGCCTGGAGAAGTCGTCCACGACCCGCGGCCGCCGGCAAGGTTCCAACGTGTTCGTGGTGAAATACCTCGACGACAACGCGACCGTTTCCTTCAAGGTCGTGCAGACCCTGCTCGACACCTTCATGGAGGACAGCCTCGGCCTGAAGCGGACCGACGCGGGCGTGGCGCAGCGCTTCCTCGAGTCGCAGGTCAAGGACTATGAGCAGAAGCTCTACGAGACTGAGCAGCGGCTCGCGACCTTCAAGAAGCAGAACATCGGCATGATGCCGGGCGCCGAGGGCGACTACTTCAGCAAGCTGGACGACGAGAGCACCAAGCTGCAGCAGCTGCGCGCCCGCGAGGGCCAGCTCGTACAGCGCCGCGGGGAGCTGCAGAAGCAGCTCGCGGCCGAGCAGCCGACGCTCAGCAGTTCCGCAGACACCGAGTTCAACGCGATCGACGCGCAGATTGCCAAGTACCAGGCGGCGCTGGGCGAACTGCTGATGAAGTACACCGACAAGCATCCCCAGGTGATCTCGCTCAGGGAGAACATCGCGCGGCTGCAGAAGGAGAAGGAGGCCGGCGCCACGCAATCCGCCTCGGCACCGCCTCCTGGCGCGGACCTCTCGGCGAGCGACAAGCTGCTGGCGCGCAGCCTCGACCAGAATCCGGTGTACCAGAGCCTGCGCATGGCGATGAGCCAGCTCGACGCCGATCTCGCGCAGCTGCGCGGCGAAATCGCCTCGCAGGATCGCGTGACGGCGGACCTGCGCGCGCGCATCGACGCCATACCCGAGGTCGAGGCCGAGCTCGCGCGGCTGAACCGCGACTACAAGATCAACAAGTCGCAGTACGACACCCTGCTGCAGCGCCTCGAATCGGCGCGGATCTCCCAGGAAGCGGAGCAGAACACCGAGAACGTCAAGTTCCGCGTGATCGAGCCGCCGAGCGTGCCCATCATTCCGACGTGGCCGAACCGCCCGCTCATGAACACGATGGTGCTGCTGGCGGCCGTCGGCGCCGGGCTCGCGCTCGCGGTGCTGCTCGCGCAGCTGCATCCGACCATCCCGTCACGCGAGGTGCTGAAGCGCATCACGGGCCTGCGCGTGCTCGGGTCGATCAGCACCGCGGTGCGCCAGAGCATCGTGCCCTGGTACCGGCGGCAGGACGTCCTCGTGGCCAGCGCGGTGGGCCTGCTGCTGGTCGTCTATCTCCTGAACGTGGTCCTGTCCGGGCCGATGCGCCAGGCCGTGCGCGCCCTGGTCGGCTGAGGAATCGATCACATGAGCATCGTCGAGCGAGCACTGAAGAAAGCCCAGGACCTTGGACGGCGCGCGCCGGCCGCGCCGGCGGCGGCCGAGGTTCCGCCGCCGCCCGTGTCGCCGTCTTCGCCGGCGCCGGCCGAGTCCGTCGTGGCCCCGAAATCGGCCGCCGACGCCGCTGTCCCGTCCTCCGACGACCCGTTCGGCCTCACGGCCCGCGACCTGAAGCAGATCGTCGAGATCGACGAGACCGCACTGCGCGAACTGGGTCGGATGCCGCCGGCGGAACTCGCCCAGCGCATCGACGACGAGATGCGCCGCATCAAGTGGCCGCTGCTCAACACCATTGCCGGGCGCGAAGGCTCGGTGGCGGTGCGCAACAACGTCGTGCTGGTGACGAGCGCCGTGCCCGGCGAGGGCAAGACCTTCACCGCGCTCAACCTCGCGCTCAGCATCGTGCGCGACCGCGCGATCCGCGTGGTGCTGGTGGACGCGGACGTCGCCCGTCCCGGGCTCACGCCGGCGCTCGGCATGCAGGGCAAGCCGGGCCTGAACGACGTGCTCGACGATCCCGAACTCGCAATCGACTCCGCAACCTACCGCACCAACGTCGACGGGCTGTTCTTCATTCCGTCCGGCAAGTGGCACGACCACGCGCCGGAGTTTTTCGCCGGTGCCCGCATGGAGCAGGTGCTGGCCGATCTCGTGCAGCGGGTGCCGACGGGCGTGATCATCATGGATTCGCCGCCGCTGCTCGCGACCAACGAGGCGCAGGCGGTCACGCGGCTGGTCGGGCAGGTGCTGCTCGTCGTGCAGGCCGACTCCACGGAGCAGCGCGCCGTCACCGAGGCGCTCGCACTCGTGCACCCGTCGACGCCGATCAATGCCGTGCTGAATCGCGTCGAGCCCTCGTTCGTGGGCCGCTACTACGGAAACTATTACTATTACGGGTACGATCGACGACCCGAAGCGGGGAAGGGCAGTGCATGAACCCGAGGCAGTTCGACGCGGCCCGCGCGGCCCGGGAAGGGACCATTGCGGCGCTGTCGCTGGTATTTCTCGCTCTCGCGCCGCACACCTCCCAGGCGCAGTCGTCGCCGTACCAGTCGCTTGACCGCGGCAAGTACGGCACGGGGCTGGGCCAGTCGGCGCTCCCCTCCGGGTTCACGTTCGAGCCGCGGCTCGACGTGGCCACGCAGTACGTCGCCAACCTGACACTCGCCGAGGACGGCGAGCCGCAGGTCGACATGGCGGGGCTCGAAGCCGCGCCTGGCCTCTACGCCGCCTATTCCTCGGAGCGCGCCCTGGCGGCGCTCGACTACTCGCTGATCGCGCGCGCCTGGGAAGAGAGCGACTACAACGACATTTCGCAGAACCTCGCCGCCAACGGCCGCTGGATCGCCGTGCCGGACTGGTTCTTCCTGCTGGGCGACGCCGCCTACCGCGACGTCGTCATCGACCCGGCGGTGTCCGCGAACTACGGCCGACTCGGCATCTTCGGTCCAGGCAACACCACGCAGGTGCTGACCGCTTCGGCGACGCCGGTGCTGCAGCGGGCCTTCGGCGAATTCGAGTTCCTCACTCGCTACTCGTACGGCCGGGTCTGGCACTATGACGTGCCCGACGAGTACTCGGACGTCAAGAAGCAGGACTCGGTCGATCAGGCGGCGCGCGTTTCGCTCGGCACCCGCCAGCAGGGCCGGCCGTTCGGTGCTGCCGTCTTCTACGACTGGCAGAAGACCGACTACGAGGCCTATTTCCCCTACAAGTACGAGCGCGTCGGCCTGGACGCAAACGCGCTGATTCGCGGCGGCGTGAGCTTCATCGGCTCGGTCGGCCAGGAATCGGACCTCGAGAAGAGCACGACCTCGGGCGGGCTCGAGACGACGTTCTGGAATGCCGGCCTGCGCTGGGTCCCGGACGACCGCACGCACGCGGAAGCGAGCTACGGTCATCGCTTTTTCGGCGACAGCTGGTCGCTGGAGATCGAACGGCGGCAGCGTACCTTCGAATTCCAGGCGACCTACAACGAGGACCCGGAGGTGCGGACGCGCCGGCAGAGCCTGGACAGCTTCGATCCGGGCGACCTTCCGCCGGACGGTTCGGGAGACAACTACATCGGCAACGCCGGCCAACCCTACGTCGGCAAGCGCGCGACGGCGTCGATCACGGCGATCGGCTCCCGCACGCGTCTGCGGCTCGCCGCCTACCGCTATGAGCGGGACTACCTGACCGGCGACCTGTCCGACGACCTGCGCTCGAACATCGCCTTCACCGCCAAGCGCGACCTCGCCTCCAACCTCAAGGGCGAATTCGATGCGATCTTCGGGCACTACGATCGTACGGCCGTGGACCCGGCGAGCGACCCGCAAGGCGACTCCCACTACAACGACCAGCAGTACATCTTCCGGCTGAACCGCGACATGAGTCGCGACCTCACCGCCACCGCGGAGACCGGCTGGCTGCAGCGCACGGGCTCCGAGGACTACGACGGCTGGTGGGTGGCGCTGCGGCTGCGCTACGCGCCGTGATCCAGCTGAACGCGCTCACCTGCGACGTCGAGGAACACTTCCAGGTCGCGGCCTTCGAGGGGACGATCGCGAGATCGGACTGGGCGTCGCAGCCGAGCCGCGTCGTCGACAACACGAACCGCGTGCTCGATCTCTTCGCGCGGCGGCAGGTGAAAGGGACGTTCTTCGTGCTCGGTTGCATCGCCGAACGCTACCCGCCGCTCGTCCGGCGCATCGTGGCGGACGGCCACGAACTCGCGAGCCACGGCTACGACCACACGCGTCTTTACGAGTTCACGCCGGAGCGGCTGCGCGAGGACGTGACGCGCACGAAACGGCTGCTCGAGGACACCGGCGGCGTCGAAGTGCGTGGCTACCGGGCGCCGAGCTACTCGATCGACGCACGCAATCTCTGGGCACTCGACGTACTGCACGAGAGCGGGCATCGCTACAGTTCGAGCATCTACCCGATCCGGCACGACCTGTACGGCATGCCGGAAGCGCCGCGTTTCGCGCATCGCCCGCGCGCGGGCGGCATCCTCGAGATTCCGGTGACGACCGTCGAGATCGCAGGGCGCAGGCTGCCCTGCGGCGGCGGCGGCTACTTCCGCCTGCTGCCCTACGGCGTCTTCCGCCGCATGCTCGCGCGCGTGCACGCCGCCGACCGGCAGCCGGGCGTGTTCTATTTTCACCCCTGGGAACTGGATCCGGACCAGCCGCGCGTCGCGGGCGCATCGCTGCGCTCGCGCTTCCGCCACTACACGAACCTGCGCACGATGGAGCAGCGCGTCGATCGCCTGCTCACGGATTTCGCGTGGGGCCGCATGGACGAGGTGTACGACATTGGCCAGCGCAGCTGAGGAAGGCACTTTCGATCGGGGCATCCGCCGGCTCCTGCTGGTCGTGGCGCTCGTCGCGTCCGTGGTCGTCCTTTACCGCGAGCCGCTCGCCCACATGGCGAGCCTGTGGTCCCTGAGCAGCTACAAGCACGGCTACGTCATCGGGCCCGTCTGCCTGTACCTCCTGTGGCTCGAGCGCGGGGCGCTCGCGAGGGCTCCGGTCACGGGCAGCCTGTTCGGGGTCGGCGCCTGCGCGGCGTTCGTCGCCCTGTACCTGGTGGCAGCTGGCACGTCCGTGCAGGTGCTGCAGCACGCGGCCCTCGTGCTCATGGTTCCGGCGCTCGTGCTCGCCGTGCTCGGGTGGGGCGCGTTCCGGACCGTGGCCTTTCCGCTGTTCTTTCTCCTGGCCGCCGTGCCGGTGGGCGAGGAACTCATCCCCCTGCTGCTCGAGATCACGGCAGACATCTCGGCGGTGTTGCTGCGGATCACCGGCATCCCGTTCCTGCGCGAGGGCATGTTCTTCACGTTGCCGGGCGGCAATTTCGAGATCGCCGAAGTGTGCTCGGGCGTGCGCTACCTGCTGGCGGGCGGTTTCAGCGCGGTGCTGTTCGCCTACGTCAATTTCGATCGGTGGCCGAAGCGTCTGCTGTTCGTCGCGCTGGCGGCCGTGGGCTTCGTGCTGGCCAATGCGCTGCGGGCCTATCTCGTCATGTCGATCGCGTCGTGGACGGATGGCCGGCTGCTCGGCGGCCGCGATCACATCTACTTCGGCATGGTGCTGTTCGCCGCCGTGCTCGTGGCGCTGCTGTGGGGCGGGCTCAGGTTTGCGGACCCTCCGAAGCCTGCAACGCCTGCTTCGGCCGGAACGGCGCCGGCGACCCGGATTCCCGCGCGGGCCGCCGTCATGGGGCTGCTGGCGCTGCTGGTCCTCGCCGTCGGACCCTGGTTCGAGATGACGCGCCGGGCCGCCGTCGCCACGGTGGACGCGACGATCGTGCTGCCTGGCCTCGCGGGATGTGGCCCTGCCGGTGCGTGGTCCGCGCCCTGGAAGCCCAGGTTCGTGGGCGCGGCTGCCGAGTCCGCCGCCTCCTACGACTGTGCCGGAACGGCCACGCACCTGTACGTGGCGCGCTACGCGGGACAGCAGCAGGGCCGGGAACTCGCGGGCAAGGCCAATGCGCTGCTGCCGTATGACTGGCGCCGCTACACGACCCGCTCGGTGCGCGACGTGCCGATGGCGGATGAGGCGATCACCGTGAACGAAGCCGTCGTGGTGACGAGGGACGGCGCGCTCGTCGTCTGGTCCTGGTACAGCGTCGACGGCGTGCCCGTGCGGACAGGCGCGGGCGTCAAGCTTCGCGAGGCGCTCGCGGCGTTCGATCGTGCGCCGGAGGCGTCGACCGTGTACGTCGTCGCGACCCAGGGCGATGAGAACGACCTCGACGCGATGCGAGCTCGGCTGGCCGAGGCGGCGCCACAACTCTGGGCCGCGGCCGCGCATCCACCGTCCCGCCTGACGTCGACAGCAGTCGATGGATCGTGAGCGGCTCAAACCGCCCCTGGTCGCCCACGTCGTCTACAGGTTCGACTACGGCGGGCTCGAGAACG
>CAZRKS010000038.1:0-16675 GCA_964600315.1 uncultured Steroidobacteraceae bacterium
TCAAAACCCGCTGCCTTACCGCTTGGCGACACCCCAGCGCATTCGTCAGCGGCCGGACCCCGGCGCCACCCGCTCCCGCTCGCAGCGTGCCACGAGCGGCGAGCGATTGAGCCCGCGCACCACGTGTCCCGTCCACCGCGGCGGCAGCTCTGCCAGCACCGCGTGCGCCCTCGCCGCGTCCGGCATCGCCGCGAACACGCAGGACCCGGTGCCGGTGAGTCGCGCCGGCGCGTACCGCCCCAGCCAGTCGAGCGCCTCCGCCACTACCGGAAAGCGCCGCCGGACGACGGGCTCGCAGTCGTTGCGTCCGCCCGTCGCCAGGAAATCGCGAATTTTGATGGTGGGGGAATCCCTTGTCAATTCAGGGTCTTTGAACACCTCGGCGGTGCCGACCGTCGCGTCCGGCCGGACCAGCAGGTAGACGGGTTCCGGGAGCGCGAGCGGGGTCAATTGCTCACCGACACCCTCGGCCCAGGCCGCCTCTCCGCCGACGAAGACCGGCACGTCGGCCCCCAGTTCCAGTCCGACGGCTGCCAGGGCCCCGGGCGTCAGGCCCAGGCCCCACAACTCGTTCAGCCCGACCAGCACGGTTGCCGCGTCTGAGCTTCCACCGCCCACCCCACCCTGCATCGGCAACCGCTTCTGCACCAGGATCGCCACCCCGGCCGACGACTCCGGCCGGGCAGCCAGCAGGTGCCGAGCCGCGCGCACGGCCAGGTCCGCCTCGGGAGCCACGCCCGGCACGTTGCCGAGCCGCTCGACGACCCCGGGCGGTCGACGGAAGAAGCGGATCTCGTCGCACAGGTCGATGAACTGGAAGGCGGTCTGCAGCAGGTGGTAGCCGTCCGGCCGCCGCCCGACGACGTGCAGAAAGAGGTTCAGCTTACCGGGCGCCGGCCACGCCAGGTCCAGGCCGAGCGCCTCGCCGTAACCGGTCAATGAGGCTCCCCCGGGGCCGATCCGATGCGCCAGTCGTCCACCACGACCTTGAGCCGCACCCCGCCCTGCGACGCGGCGAAGCGTTCGGGCAGCGACACGCCCCCCGCCGCACCGAACGAGTCATAGCCGATGCGCCACCCCGCCTGCTCGATCACCCGCCGGGGCTCCCGCGCCGCATCGACGACGCGGGCCGGGCTCCCAGGCGCCGGCACACCGATCATCCAGTAGCGCAATTCTGCGAGCGGCAAGTCGGCCCCGAGGCGTCCTCGAATCACGGTTCGGGCCTGGTCGGTGTCGAGCACGCGCCCGTCCGAATCGACGACCGCGAGCGCCTCGCCGTCGCTCGTGACCTGCATCGCGCCGGCGCCGAGCGGACCACGGATCGCGAGGGCCGTCGCCGAGCCTCGCTGTTCCCAGGTGAACGAGCCGCTGCCGCCCGCCCCGTCCACGGCGAGCGCCAGTCGACCGGTCGCCGTCCAGTGGTCCGGCGAACCTGCGTCCTGCGCGGGCGGCAGCGGCACCACCGGGGCCATGGCGCAGCCCCCGAGCGCAGCGACGATCGCGAGCCACGGCGCCCGGCGCATCACGGCGGCGCTCGCTCGAGGCGCTCCTTCAACGCAGCGTTGCCGGGGTAATGCTCGAGCGCGTCGCGCCAGGTCTTGCGAGCCGCCGCCTGATCGCCGAGCGCCCATTGCACCTCGCCCGTGTGCAACTCGATCTCCGGGTCCTCGCCCAGGACCTGGGCGCGCTGCAGGTAGGCGAGCGCCGGCCCGTACTGCTTCCTGCGGTAGAGCACCCAGCCCATGCTGTCGAGCACGGCCGCACTGTCCGGCATCTGCGTGAGCGAGGACTCGACGAGCGACTGGGCCTCGGCGAGTTGCTTGTCGTGGTCGGCCAGCATGTAGCCGAGCGCGTTCTGGACCACCGGGTCGCCCGGCCGGTCGGCGAGGAGCTGCCGCAAGTCGCGAATCGCGGCGTCGCCTTGCCCGGCCCCCTCGTAGGCGAACACCCGCGCCAAGCGCAGTTCGAACACGTCCGGGTACTGCGAGAGACCCGCATCGAGCGTCGCGAGCGCCTGGCGCGGATCGCCGAAGGAACCGATCAGCCCCGCCCGCGCCATCACCACCTGCGGGCCGAACGACGGCTGCGCGCGGCCGAATTCCTCGAGCTTGGCCAGACCCGCTTCGAGGCCGGAGCGTTCGGCCTCGAGGCGCGCCGCACGCTGCTGGGCGGCAAGCGCGTTCTCGCCGCCGACGACACGCCCGTAGTACCGCAGCGCCTGCTCGGTGTCGCCGCGCCGCTCGGCGATGACGCCCAGGTAAAAAAGCGCCTCGTACGCCTGGGATCCGGTGGACAGCAAGTCCTCGAAGCGGGCTTCCGCGGCCTTCAGGTCGCCGCTTTGCAGGTCGAGCAGTCCGACGCTGCGGACGGCCGCCGGCACCACGGACTGGCCCGTGACATAAGGCGTGAGCACCGCACGGGCTTCCTCGTCGCGGCCCGCGCTCGCCAGCATCAGCGCGTATTCGACCTGCGTCGAGATGTCGGACTCCGGCGCCGTGACCTGCTCCTTCGCCGTCGCGAGTCCCTGGTCCACCTGCCCCGATGCGATCTGCGCCCGCGCGAGCAGCATCCGCGCCGGCACCCAGTACGGAGCGAGTTCGGTCGCGCGCTCGGCACTGCGCAGGGACAACGCGAAATTCTCCGAGCGCAGCGCCGCCGTGCCGAGCGCGTCCTGCCCCTCGGCAACGGAGGGATGCCGCGCGGCGAGACGCCGGAAGAGTTCCGTCACGTCGGCCGGATTGCCGTCGCCTCCGAGCACGGGCAGCAACGCCAGAAACCCGGCACCGACACTGATGTAGGCCGAGCCCAGCAGCCGCGCGACGTGCTCTTCCGCCTCGTCCAGCCGGTGCAGGTTGAGCGCGGCGAGACCTGCGTAGCGCTCGGCCTGCTCGCTGGTCGGATTGATCGCGAGCCAGCGATCGGCCGCCCGCGACGCCTCGCGCAGCTGGAAATTCTCGAAGGCCATGCGCGTCGCCTGTTCCGCGACATTCTCGTCGCCGGATGCCTCGGCGGCGAGCCGGAAGGCGCGTGCCGCCTCGGGGTATTCGCGGCGCTCGAGCGCGGCGTCGCCCTGTGCCAGGAGCGCCTGCACGTCTGCGGGTCCAGCGGCCGGGGCTGCGGCCTCCGCAGGCGCCGCCGCGGGCGCACGCTCGACGGGCGCGGAAGCACAGGAGACGAGCAGGACGAGCGCGGCGACCGGGGCGAGTCGCCGGGCGAGGACGAGGGGATTCGGCATGGCCCGCGCACTATAGCGGATGCGCCGCCGCGCTTGTGTTGCCACCGGGCATGGCCGAGAATTTCGCGTTTTCCGCGATCGGAAGCCGGATGTCCCTCGTCGTCGTCGGCATCAATCACCGCACTGCGCCCGTCGAGGTGCGCGAGCGCGTAGTCTTTGAGCCGGCGCACCTCGCCGACGCCCTGCGCGAACTGAAGAGCCTGCCCGAGGTGCGCGAGTCCGTCATCGTCTCGACCTGCAACCGCACCGAACTCTACTGCGTCGCCGACTCCGGGGAGGTCGCGCTCGGCGACTGGCTGCAGCGCTATCACCAGCTCGGTTCGAGCATCCATCACTGCCTGTACCGTCACGACGACCTGCACGCCGTCTCGCATGCATTCGCTGTCGCGTCCGGGCTCGACTCCATGGTGCTCGGCGAACCGCAGATCCTCGGTCAGTTGAAGGACGCCTACCGCGCGGCGCAGGAGACCGGCACGACCGGCCCGATGCTGAATCGCCTGTTCCAGGCGGCCTTCTCGGTGGCGAAGCGCGTGCGCACCGAGACGCAGATCGGCGCCAATGCCGTGTCGGTCGCCTCGGCCGCCGTCGCCATGGCGAAGACGGTGTTCTCGCGCTTCGAGCACCGCACGGCCCTGCTGGTCGGCGCCGGCGAGACGATCGCGCTCGCGGCGCGCCACCTGCACGCCGACGGGCTGCGGCGCATGATCGTCGCCAACCGCAGCGTCGACCGGGCGCGTGAACTCGCGGCCGAATTCCAGGGCTTCGCGATCAGCCTCGAGGAGATCCCCTCGCACCTGCGCGAGGCCGACATCGTGGTCGCCTCCACGGCGAGCCCGAACGCGATCATCACGCGCGCCATGACGGTCGATGCGCTGCGCGCGCGGCGGCGCCGGCCGATCTTCATGGTCGACATCGCCGTACCGCGCGACATCGAGCCCGAGGTGGCCGAACTCGAGGACGTCTATCTCTTCACCATCGACGACCTGCAGACGGTGGTGAACGAGAACATGGAGGGCCGGCGGCAGGCCGCGCGCGAGGCCGACCAGATGATCGCCGGCGAGGTGGACCGCTTCCAGCTGCAGCTGCGCACGCGTGACGCCGCGCCGACCATCCGTCGCCTGCGCGACCAGGCCGAGCAGGCCCGGCGCCACACGCTCGACCAGGCGCGGCACCAGCTGGCGGCGGGCCGCAGTCCCGACGAAGTGCTCGAGTATCTCGCGGCCACGCTCACCAACCGCCTGATCCACGCGCCGAGCCAGCGCCTGCGCGACGCCGCCGAGACCGGCGACGACGCGATCATCGAAGCCATCGCCGACATCTACCACCTCGACCGCGAGTGATGAAGGACTCCATCCGCCGGCGGCTCGAGAAGACTGTCGAGCGTTTCGAGGAGGTGGGCGCGCTGCTCGCGGAACCCGAGGTGATCGGCAAGCCCGGCCGCTTCCGGGACCTCTCCGTCGAATACGCGCGGCTCGAACCGGTCGCGCTGCGCTTCAGGGAATTCGGCCGCCTCGAAGCCGAACGCGCCACGGCTGCGGAGATGGCCGCCGGCGCGGACGCCGAGATGCGCGAGCTGGCCGAAGAGGAACTGCGCGACCTCGACGCCCGGCTCGCGTCGGAGTCCGGCGAACTCGCGAAGCTGCTGCTGCCGAAGGACCCGCGCGACGAGAGCAACATCTTCCTCGAGGTGCGCGCGGGCACGGGCGGCGACGAGGCCGCGATCTTCGCGGGCGACCTGTTCCGCATGTACGCACGCTACGCGGAGAAGCAGGGCTGGCGCGTCGAGACGCTGAGCGAGAACCCGGGCGAGCACGGCGGCTATCGCGAGGTCATCAGCCGGGTCGTCGGCCGCGGCGTCTACTCGAAGCTCAAGTTCGAATCGGGCACGCACCGCGTGCAGCGCGTGCCGGCCACCGAAGCCCAGGGCCGCATCCACACCTCCGCCTGTACGGTCGCGATCCTGCCGGAGCTGGAGGAAGTCGACGAGGTCGCGCTGAGTCCTGCGGACCTGCGCATCGACACCTATCGGGCGTCGGGCGCTGGCGGCCAGCACGTCAACAAGACCGACTCGGCAATCCGCATCACGCACCTGCCGACCGGGATCGTGGTCGAGTGCCAGGACGAGCGCTCGCAGCACAAGAACCGCTCGCGCGCCCTGTCGCTGCTGCGCGCGCGGCTGCTCGAAGCCGAGCAGCAGAAGCAGGCGGCGCAGCAGGCCCAGGAGCGCCGGCTGCAGGTCGGCAGCGGTGACCGCTCGGAACGCATCCGCACCTACAATTATCCGCAGGGCCGCGTGACGGACCACCGCATCAACCTCACGCTCTACCAGCTGCCCGCGGTGATGGAAGGCGCGCTCGACGAACTCGTCGTGGCGCTGCAGCAGGAGTGGCAGGCGGAGCAGCTCGCGAGCCTGCAGTGAGCGGCGCGGCCGGCGCAGCATGGCAACTGAGATTCGCGCACTGATCGAGGAAGGCGTCGCGCGGCTCGCGCGCGTCGCCGACGATCCGCGCCGCGAGGCGGAGATCCTGCTCGGAGCCGCACTCGGCCGTCCGCGCTCGCACCTGATCGCGCACCCCGAGCAGCAGGTGCTCGACTGCGAGGCCACGGATCGCTATGAATCGCACGTGACGCGGCGCGCGCGCGGCGAGCCCATCGCCTATGTCCTCGGCGAGAAGGAATTCTGGTCGCTGCCGCTGCTCGTCGGGCCGGTCGTCCTGATCCCCCGTCCGGAGACCGAACTCGTGGTGGAACGCGCGCTCGCGCACCTGCCGGCCGACGTGGACTGCGACGTGCTCGACGTCGGCACGGGCAGCGGCGCCATCGCGCTCGCGATTGCGAGCGAGCGACCGCACTGCCGCGTCGTCGGCAGCGACGTCTCGCCGGAAGCCGTCGCGCTCGCGGTCCGCAATGGCGTTCGACTCGGCCTCGGGCGCGTCGAGTTCCGCGTCGGTTCGTGGTTCGCGGCAGTGGCGACCCGACAGTTCGATCTGATCGCCAGCAATCCGCCCTACGTCGCCGAGGGCGACCGGCGGGTCGCGGCCGCGGTGCGACGCTTCGAGCCGCAGGCGGCGCTCTACTCTGGGGCCACGGGACTCGAAGCTCTCGGCCATCTCGCCTCGGCAGCGCCGGCACACCTCAGGCCGGGTGGCTGGCTCGTGCTCGAGCATGGCGACCGACAGGGCACCGAGGTCCGCGCGCTGCTGGCCGCGGCCGGCTTCGACTCGATCGCGACGCATCGCGACCTCGCCGGGCTGGAACGCTGCAGCGAAGGACGCTGGCCGCCGCGCTGACGGCCGTCGAGTCAGCCTTCCGCAATGAGTCCAGCGAGATCGCGGCGCTGCAGCTTGCCGGCTGCGTTGCGCGGCAGGGATGCGACGTAACGGAACTCGCGTGGGCACTTGAAGCCGGCGAGGTGCCGCCGGCAATGGTCCGCGAGCGTCGCGCGATCAGGCGCCGCGCCGGCCTGCGCGACGATCCAGGCCACGACGCACGCACCGAGATCGTCGTCGGGCACGCCCGCGACCGCGGCCTCCGCGACGCCCGGCACCTCGAGCAACACGGCCTCGACCTCGGCGGGAGACACGTTCTCGCCGCCTGAAACGACGAGATCGTCGCGACGGTCGAGCACGTGCAGTCCACCCTCGGCGTCGAGATAGCCGATGTCCCGCGTATGGAGCCACCCATCCTGCAGCGCCGTGGCGGTGGCCGCGGGTTCGTTGAGATAGCCCTGCATCACGGTCGGGCCGCGCACGACGATTTCGCCTGCCGTACCGCACGGCGCGGGCCCTTCCGCGGTGACGATGCGCACCTCCGTCCCGCGCAATGCGCGCATGGGCGACGGCCAGCCGCTGCCGGGCTGCGGTGGTCCCGACGTCGCGACCTGCGAAGTCGCTTCCGTCAGTCCGTAGGTCGGGCAGACCGGGAACCCCGCGGCGCAGGCGGCTTCGACCAGCGCGGGCGCCGCGGCCGCCCCGCCGAGCAGCAGCACCTCGAGACCGGCAGGCGCCCGCCGGCCTCCACGATGCCGGAGCAGGCGCGAAAGCATCGTCGGCACCAGCGAAAGTCCGGCGATGTCCGCCGCGTCGAGCGCGTCGCTCACCCGTGCCGCGTCGAACCCCGGGTGCAGGCGCACCGGCCCGCCGAAGAGCAGGCTGCGCGCGATGATCGACAGGCCGCCGACGTGGAACAGCGGCATGCAGGCGAGCCAGCGCCCGGCCACGCTGGGCCCGAGCCGCTCAGCCGCCGCCTCGGCGCTGGCCGAGAAATTCCCCCAGCTGAGACACACGCCCTTCGAGCGACCGGAAGTGCCCGACGTGTACAGCACGGCGAGCGTCGAGCAGTCTGCGGCCGATTCGCCCGGCAATCTGCCGTCGAATTCGGGCAACTCCATCGTGTCCGGCGTGCGCGCGATCACGAGTCCGGGCACGGACGCCGCGAGCGCGTCGCAACGCGGGTCCCCCGCCACGCCGAGCAGGCAGTCCGCCCGCGAGTCCACGAGTTGCTGCGCGAGTTCGCCGGCCGTGAGCCGCAGGTTGAGCGGCAGCACCGGGCGGCCGATCAGCGCGGCGGCGAGGAACCACGCGACGAACCCGGCGTCCCCGGGGAGCAGCAGCGCGACCGGCCCGCTCCCGGCAGGCAATTCCTCCAGCAGGAACTTTGCACCGCGCCGGCCGCGCGCTGCGAGAGCCGCGAAGGTCCAGACACCGTCGTCCGTCTCGAGCGCGGGTGCATCCGGCGTCCGCGCCGCACGCGCGTGCAGCGCCGAGGCGAGGTTCACGGCGTGATCCCGAGACCGGGAGCGATCGTCGGGGCCGCCCGTCCTCCCTCGCACGCGACCGGCTCGGCAAGGTCATTCGCGAAGAGTCCCGACGTGCAGAGTCCGTGGATCGCGGCCTCCTGGCCCCAGGCGGCAGCGCAATGCAGCACGTGCCGGGCACCCACGGCACTCTCGAAGGCGTGCGAGAAGACGACGTCGGCGCCGGCCCGCCGCACGAGCGTCGCGATCTCGAGTGCGCGCGCCGGCCCGCCGAGCGTCGCGGGCTTCAGCACGAAGACGTCTGCCGCTTCCGCGCCGATCAATGCCATCGCACCCGCCTCGGTCGCGACCGATTCGTCGACGGCGACGCGCACGGGCGCCCAGTCGCGAAGCCTTGCGAGTCCGTCGATGTCCGTCGCAACGAGCGGCTGCTCGACGTAATCGAAGTCGAGCGGCGCGAGTGCCGAGAGCGCGCGCATCGCTGCGTCCTCGCTCCAGGCACCATTGGCATCGCCACGCAGCAGGATGCCCGCGCCGAGGCCCGCGCGCGCGGCCCGGGCGCGGGCGAGGTCGTCGGCAAACACGGCGGCACCGAGCTTGAGCTTGGCCGCCCGGAAACCCGCTTCCCGCGCGCGGGCCGCTTCCGCACGCAAGGCCTCGGGGTCGCGCTCCAGCAACAGGGCGTGAACGGCCACCGTGCGCAGGGCCGGCCCGGCACCGACGTGATGCCCGGCGGCGAGGTGATCGGCGAGCGGCCGGCCGGCGCGCCGGGCGGCGAGGTCCCACAGCGCGCCCTGCACGGCGGCCCGTGCCGCCGACGCGTTGCGCAGTCGAACTGCAAGACCCGTCGGCCAGTCGCCCGGTTCGACGTCGCTGCCCGTGAGCGACGCCGCCACGTCCTCGAGCGCGCCGAGCGATTCCTCGGCACTCTCCGTGCCGAAGCCCGGCCAGGGTGCCGACTCGCCGCAACCGATGCGCCCCTCTGCGTCGCGCAGCGTGAAGATCACGCTGTCGCGCGATGCCGCCTCGCCGCGCGCCGTGCGGACCGGCCGCGTGAATTCGAGTCGCACGAGTCTCGCCTGCGCCGCGACGATCTTCACAGCGCGAGGCCGACGGCGAACAGAAGCCCGAAGACGACCTCGAGACGCGCGGTCTGCACGAGGCAGCCGTTCAGCGCGAGGCCGCGCTCGTGGCGCATGCGCCGGGCCAGCCGGAGGCCGAGCGGCAGCGACAGCCAGGGAAGCAGGACCCACGGACCGGCGAGCCCGCGCAGCCACAGGTACGGCGGCACGAGGTAGGCAGTCGCCAGCAGGAGCAGGAAGTAGCGACGCGTCGCGGCGTCGCCGAGCCGGACGGCGAGCGTGAGCTTGCCGGCGCGCGCGTCGGTCTCGATGTCGCGCAAATTGTTCACCACGAGGATCGCCGTTGCGAGCGCGCCGATCGGGACGGCCGACCACAGCACGAGTCGCGACACGTCCTGCGCCTGCACGAAGTAGGTGCCGGCCACGGCGCCGAAGCCGAAGAACACGAACACGCTCAGGTCGCCGAGACCGAGGTACCCGTAGGGCTTCGGTCCGCCGGTGTAGAGGTACGCCGCCGCAATCGACAGCAGACCGAGCGCCATGACGGGCCAGCCGGCGACGGCCGTGAGGTAGAGACCGGTGAGCAGCGCGCCCGCGAACGCGAGCCACATCGCGCGCTTCATCTGGGCGGCGGTGATCCAGCCCTGTTGCGTCGCTCGCTGCGGGCCGAGGCGGTGCTCGGTGTCGGCACCGCGCTCGAAGTCGAACACGTCGTTCGCGAAGTTTGCGCCGACCTGCAGCAGCGAGGCGCCGACGAGCGCGGCGATCGCGGGGCCCGGCGCGAAGACCCCGTCGGCCCAGGCCGCGCCGGTGCCGACGAACACGGGCGCCGCCGACGCGGTGAGCGTCGCCGGCCGGATCGCCAGCCACCACGCCGAGCGCGCGCTTACGGACGCCATGGGAAGCGCGAGAAGTCGGGCGGGCGCTTCTCGTTGTAAGCATCGCGGCCTTCCTGCGCTTCCTCGCTCATGTAGTAGAGCTGGGTCGCGTGCCCGGCGAGTTCCTGGATGCCGGCCTGGCCGTCGAGCTCGGCATTGAAGGCTGCCTTCAGGCAGCGGATCGCGAACGGGCTGTGCTGCAGGATGCGCCGTCCCCAGGCGACCGCCGTCGCCTCGAGCTCGGCGAGCGGCACCACCTTGTTGACGAGACCCATGGCGAGCGCCTCCTCGGCGTCGTATTGCTCGCACAGGTACCAGATCTCGCGCGCCCTCTTCTGGCCGACGAGGCGTGCGAGGTAGGAGGAGCCGAACCCGCCGTCGAACGACCCCACTTTCGGACCCGTCTGTCCGAAGCGCGCGTTGTCGGCGGCGATGGTGAGGTCGCAGACGACATGCAGCACGTGGCCGCCGCCGATCGCATAGCCGGCGACCGCGGCGATCACGGGCTTCGGCAGCGACCGGATGAGCCGCTGCAGGTCGAGCACGTTGAGCCGCGGCACGCCGTCCTCGCCGACGTAGCCCTCGTCGCCGCGAATGCGCTGATCGCCGCCGGAGCAGAACGCGAGGTCGCCCTGGCCGGTGAAGATGATCACGCCGACCGAGCTGTCCTCGCGTGCCCGCGAGAACGCGTCGATGAGCTCGAACAGCGTCTTCGGACGAAAGGCGTTGCGCACCTCGGGCCGGCAGATCGTGATCTTCGCGAGGCCGCCGTCCTTCTCGAAACGGATGTCCTCGTAGCTGCGGACGGTCTGCCAGTTGGGCGGGCCGGAAGCGGCCCGGGTCGTGTCGGTCATGAAACGGTCTCCTCCACCGGATTCAGCGGGATGCAGGGCTCGCGTCCGGCGACGCGACGCAGGAAGTCGCGGGTGGCCCGCAGGAACGCCGCGGGCTGTTCGAGATGCACGGCGTGCCCGGCGTCGGCGATTTCGCAGAGCTCGGCGTGTGGCAGCTGGCGCGCGAGGCCGCGGGCATGCTCGACGAAGACGCGATCGAGTGCGCCCGCGACGAGCAGCACGGGGGCGGTCACGTCGGCGAGCGCGTCGAAGAGCGGGGGCTGCGCAGCGGGCCCTAGCCCGCGCAGGCTCGCCGCGATTTCGCGGGGATCATTCGCCAGGCGCAGGCGACGCTGCTCGGCGAGCAATGCCGGTCCGAGGCGGCGCTGCGTCGCAAACAGCGGCTGCGACTGCCACTCGTCGACGAACGCCTCCATGCCCTGTGTCTCGATGCGCACTGCAAGGGCTTCATCTGTGCGTCGGCGGGCGGCGCGCTCGACGGGATCGGCGATTCCCGCCCGGCCACCGACCAGTACCAGGGATGCGACGCAGTGCGGATGACGGACCGCGCAACCGAGCGCGAGCCGCGCGCCCATGGAATAGCCGAGCCAGTGCGCGCGCGCGTGACCGGCCGCGCCGAGCGTCGCGACGAGCCGCTCCAGCGTCCCTTCGAAATCGTAGGCGCCCGCGTCGGAGAGACCGGCCGAGCGACCGTGGCCGGGCAGGTCCGGCGTGATCGTCGTGTAATCCGCCGACAGGTCGTGCGCGATGCCGTCGAGCGCACGCCCCGTGCCCGTGAAACCGTGCAGCAGGACGAGCGGCGGACCACGCCCGTACGGCTCGCAATGCAGCGTGCGATCCGTCACTTCGGCGGCTCCTGCCGCAGGCGCGACGCGACGGCCGCATTGATCGCGGCGTGGAAGGCTGTGTTCGCGGCGCGATCGACCGGCACCTCGATCAAGTGCCTCCCGCCCGCGAGCGCACGCTCGAGCGCCGACGCGAGAGCGGATGCCGACTCGACCCGGGTCGCCAGCCATCCGAGTCCCTGCGCCAGCGTGCCGAGATCTAGCCCGTGCGGCACAGCGAACATCTCCTCGAACACGGCCCGGTCGACGGTGCGAGCCACCGGCAGGTACTCGAAGATGCCGCCGCCATCGTCGTTGCTCACGACCACGGTGAGATTCGCGCCCTGCAGGCGACCGGCGAGCAGACCGGCCACGTCGTGCAGCAGTGCGAGGTCGCCGCACCAGAGGACGACCGGCGCCGGCAGCGCCGCCGCCGCGCCGAGCGCCGACGAGACGAGGCCGTCGATGCCGTTCACGCCACGATTCGCGAGCAGCCGCAGGCCGGACGGCCGCGGGCCCGCGAACGCGTCGAGGTCGCGAATGACCATGCTGTTCGCCGCGAAGAGCGCCGCGCCATCCGGCAGCCGCGCCCACAGTTCGCGCGCAAGATGGGGCGTGAGGAACCGTGCGTCCGCGTCGAGCGCCGCAGCGGCCGCCTCTCGCGCCAGCCGGTCCGCGCGCTGCCACGCGGCCCGCCAGTCCATCGCGGCCGCCGGCGGATCGTGCGCAGTCGCTGCAACGTGGCGGCAGAAATCGCGCGGGGTGATCGGCAGCACGCGACTGGCGCGATGCTGTGGATCGCGGTGTCCGCCGGCCGGGTCGACCAGCCAGAGGTCCGCCTGCGCGTGCCGCGCCAGCCACGCGGTGATGGCCGCGCTGGTCGTCGCCCCCCCACAGCGCACGACGAGGTCGGGGCGCAGCGCGGCCGCGGTGTCCGCGTGACGCAGCAGCAGATCGGCGCCGTGGATCAGCCGGCCGGCGAGCCTCGCGTGGCAGCGAAGCCCCGACGCCGGGTCGGCGAGCACCGGCCATCCGAGCGCATCGGCGGCGCGGCACGCGGCGTCGCCGAGCTGCGGGTCCCACGCATCCGGACCGAAGACGAGCACGCCGCGCTCGACCCCGGACAATGCGCACCCGAGCGCTGCGGCATCGAGCGTGGCGGCCACCTCGATCGACTCGACTGCGGCGCGTTCGTCTGGCGACTCGTCCGGGACCGGGAGCGAAACCGGCAGCAGCGGCTCCCGGAACGGCAGGTTCAGGTGGACGGGCCCGGGCGCGGGACCCGTCGCCGCTGCCACGGCGCGCCGTGCCAGCGCATGCGCATACGCCGACTCGGACGGTCGCTCGGACGGGCACGGCGCCTCCTCGCTCCAGCGCGTGAATCCGTCGAACAGCCGGCGCTGCTCCAGGGTCTGCGGAGCCCCCCACGCACGCAACTCTGGCGGACGATCCGCCGTGAGCGCGACGATCGGTGCGCGCGAGTGATGCGCCTCGGCGATCGCGGGCAGGAAATTCGCGCCCGCCGTCCCCGACGTGCAGACGAGCATCGCCGGCCGGCCGGAGGCCTTGGCGAACCCGAGCGCCTGGAACGCGGCGCTGCGTTCATCGACGTGGACAGAGCGGCGCAATCCGCCGCGCTCGCCCACCGCGAGCGCAAGGGGCGTGGATCGCGAACCGGGACAGACGAAGGCGGCGGCCACGCCCGACCGGTGCAGTTCGCCGACCAGCGCGCGCGCAAACCGCAGGTTCGCGGCGCCGACGTCGTTCGCGGCGGCTCGTTCGTCCATCAGGGCGCTCCCCAGAGCAGCGGGCCCAGCACGGTCCGCAGCTTCAGCTCGGTTTCGGTGAACTCGGCCGCGGGCTGCGAGCGCGCGACGATGCCGGCGCCCGCCCACGCCGTCGCGGTTCGTCCGCGGGTGAGGGCCGAGCGCAAGGCTACCGCAAACTCGCCGTCCCCGTCCGACTGCAGGAATCCCACGGGCCCTGCGAACCAGCCGCGATCGAGCGCCTCGTGCTGCTCCAGCCACTCGAGGGCGGCCTCGCGCGGCGCGCCACCGACCGCCGGCGTGGGATGCAGCCGGCCGACCAGCTCGAGCAGCGTGACCGGCGCGGTCGCTCGGCGCCGCGCGCGGATCTCCGTGCAGAGGTGCTGCACCGTCCGGGTCTTGAGCAGCACCGGCTCGCGCGCGACCTCGACGTCGTCGCAACACCCGGCGAGCGCCGATTGCAGGTGCCGGACGACGATCGCGTGCTCGTCACCGTTCTTGCTGCTGTCGCAAAGGGCCTCGCCGAGCGCGTGGTCGGCCGCGCGCGTCGCGCCACGCGGCGCCGTGCCCGCCAGCGCCGCGGTCTCCACGTTCCGCCCGTGCACGCGCACCAGCCGCTCAGGCGTTGCGCCGAGGAAGACCGCATCGCCCTCGCCCACCGCAAACAGCGTGCAGTTCGGAAAGCGCTCGCGCAGCGCGACGAGCCACGCAACGGGATCGATCGTCGAGCGGGCGGTGACGTGCACCTCGCGCGCGAGCACCACCTTCTGCAGGCGCCCCGCGCGGATGCCCTCCAGGATGCGCTGCACACGGCCGACGTAGGGTTCCGAGCCGCCGTTGCCGATTTCCACCACGCCGCGCACCGGTTGCCCGATCGCCAGCGCCCGCGGTCGCAGGCTGGCCCAGCGACTGCTCTGCAGGACGTCGCGTACGCAGCGTCCGTCCTCGCCGCGGTACGACAGCTCGGGAAGCCGGAGCTCGCCGCCGGGGAAACCGCGCCACAGGCCGTTCGACCGCGCCGACGGCGCGAAGGCAAAGCCGCCGACGACCTGCGCGATCCGCGGACCTGCGCCCTCCCAGTTCAGCGCTGAAAAGAGTTGCCGTGCCTCGGCATCGGCCGCCGCGAAACGATCCTGCCCGCCCACGGTGATGCGTGCCGCCGCGCCGATGCCGACACGGAAGCGCCCGGCCGCCGGCTGTTCCCAGTAGAAGCGCGCCGCCTGGCCCGCGGCAGCAAAGACCTGCAGCGGGTCGATCGTCTCGCAGGGCTCCGACCGGAAAGTGAATGGCACCGTTCGCTCTCGACTCGAGGCCGGCCCGCCAACCCGGGCGGACGACAGCCCGACACTTTAGGCGTGACATCGGGGCCGCGTCCATTCACTATTCCGCCCCCGTCATCGACTCCCCACGGACCCCGCCATGATTCGCTTCGACACCACGCTCGGCAGCTTCACGGTCGAACTCTTCGCGCAGGAAGCGCCGGTCACCGTGCAGAACTTCCTCGACTACGTCGACGCGGGGCACTTCGCCGGCACCGTGTTCCACCGGGTCATCCCGGGCTTCGTGATCCAGGGCGGCGGCCTGACCGCGGACATGCGCCAGAAGCCGACCCGCGCACCGATCCTGAACGAGGCCGACAACGGGCTCAAGAACCGTCGCGGCACGCTCTCGATGGCGCGCACCAACGACCCGCACAGCGCGACCTCGCAGTTCTTCGTCAATCTCGTCGACAACGCGTTCCTGGACCCCGGCCGCGGCGGCGCGGGCTACGCGGTGTTCGGCGCCGTCGTCGAGGGCATGGACGTGGTCGACAAGATCGCCGCGTCGAAGACGGGAAGCAGGGGCGGACACCAGGACGTGCCGGTCACGCCCGTCGAGGTCAAGAGCGCGCAGCGAGTCGAGAAGGCGGGCTGAGCGAGGCGCGCGCCCACCGGAGCGGTGCTGGGGTGGCCAGTCGTCGCAAGGGCCGGCTAGGGCGGCTGCTGCGCGGCCTCGGGCTGGCGCTCGCCGCCTGGGCGACGGTGACCGTCGTCGCCGTCGTCGCGCTGCGCTGGATCGATCCGCCATTCACCGCCTTCATGGTGCAGGGACGCATCGCCGCCCTCTTCGAGCGGCCGCCCGGCTACGATTTCGAGTATGCGTGGCGCGACTGGGACCGCATCTCGGGCAATGCGGCCCTCGCCGTCGTCGCCGCCGAGGACCAGAAATTTCCGGAACACCGGGGCTTCGACCTCGAGCAGATCGACAAGGCCTGGCACGACCGCGAGCGCGGGCGCCGCGTGCGCGGCGCGAGCACCATTTCGCAGCAGGTGGCGAAGAACCTGTTCCTGTGGCCCGGGCAGAGCTGGTTCCGCAAGGGACTCGAAGCCGGCCTCACGGTGTTGATCGAAGCCACGTGGAACAAGCGGCGCATCCTCGAGGTGTACCTCAACGTGGCCGAGTTCGGGCGCGGTGCCTATGGCGTGCAGGCGGCGAGCGAACGCTTCTTCAGGAAGGATGCCGCGCGGCTCACGGGCTCCCAGGCGGCGCTGCTCGCAGCAGTGCTGCCGGCACCGTCGCGCTTCAAGGCGGATGCGCCCTCGGGTTACGTGAAGCGCCGACAGGCGTGGATCCAGCGCCAGATGGCGGCGCTCGGCGGTACGTCCTACCTCGCGCACCTCGACTGAGGCGCCTGGACCGTGGCGGCCGTTCACGAGATCGCGATCATCGGCGCCGGGCACTCCGGAATCTGCATGGGCATGCGGCTCGTGCAGGCCGGCCGCCGTGATTTCGTCATCCTGGAGCAGGCGCCGACGCTCGGCGGCACCTGGCGCGACAACACCTATCCGGGTGCCTCCTGCGACGCACCCTCGTTCCTGTACAGCTTCTCCTTTGCGCAGAAGACCGACTGGAGCCGGCGCTTCGCCTGGCAGCCGGAACTGCTCGCTTACGCCGCCGAGTGCGCGATCAACGCGGGCCTCCTGCCGCACTGCCGGTTCGACGCGGAGGTGACGGCAGCGCGCTTCGACGCAGCACGGAACCTGTGGCAGATCACGCTCGCCGACGGCTCGTCGCTCGAGGCGCGCTACCTCGTCACGGGCGTCGGTCAGCTGCACCATCCCGCGACGCCCGCGCTTCCAGGCCGCCGCGATTTCGCCGGCGCGCAGTTCCACTCGGCGCGCTGGGACCACTCGGTCGACCTCACGGCCCGGCGCGTCGCCGTGATCGGCAATGCGGCGAGCGCCGTGCAGTTCGTGCCGCAGATTGCCGCGCAGGTTGCCGAGCTCACGATCTTCCAGCG
>CAZRKS010000039.1:0-16538 GCA_964600315.1 uncultured Steroidobacteraceae bacterium
CGACGTCATCCACATGAACCTGCACAAGACCTTCTCGACTCCGCACGGCGGCGGCGGGCCCGGCTCGGGTGCCGTGGGCGTGAGCGAGCGGCTGCTGCCGTTCATGCCGGTGCCGGTGGTGGGCCGCGACGGCGACCGCTACCGCTGGCTCGACCAGCGCGATCTGCCGCAGTCGATCGGCCGGCTCTCCGCGTTCATGGGCAACACCGGGGTGCTGCTGCGCGCCTACGTGTACATGCGCCTGCTGGGCCGCGAGGGCATGCACCGCGTCTCGGAGTTCGCGACGCTGAACGCGAACTACCTGATGGCGCGACTGCGCGACGCGGGCTTCGAACTCGCGTATCCAGCGCGGCGCGCGGGGCACGAATTCATCGTCACGCTGCGCCGCGAGGCCCGCGACTACGGCACGACCGCGATGGACTTCGCGAAGCGCCTGCTCGACCACGGCTTCCACGCGCCGACCACCTATTTCCCGCTCCTCGTCCCGGAGTGCCTGCTGATCGAGCCGACCGAGACGGAGTCGAAGCAGGAACTCGACGCGCTGGTCGACGCGCTGGTCGCGATCCGCGAGGAAGCGCAGACCGACCCGGCGAAGCTGAAGGGCGCACCCTACACGCTGCCGGTGCGGCGCCTCGACGACGTGCGCGCGGCCAAGCAGCTCGACCTCGCCTGGAAGGCCGCGTGACGGCCCTCATCTGTGGCTCGCTCGCCTATGACACGGTCATGGTGTTCCCGGGCCGGTTCCGCGACCACATTCTGCCCGACCGCATCCACCTGCTGAACGTGTCGTTCCTGGTGCCGAGCATGCGCCGCAACTTCGGCGGCTGCGCCGGCAACATCGCCTACAACCTGAGGCTGCTCGGCGGCACAGGGCTGCCGATGGCGACGGTCGGGCACGACTTCGGACCCTACCGGCGCTGGCTCGAGGAGCGCGGCGTGGACGTGTCGCAGGTCCGCGCGATCGATGACGAGTTCACGGCGCAGGCGTTCATCACCACGGACCTCGACGACAACCAGATCACGGCATTTCACCCGGGTGCGATGAGCCACTCACACCTGAACGAGGTGGCGCAGGTCGCCGGCTGCACGCTCGGGGTCGTGGCGCCCGACGGTCGTGAAGGCATGGTGCGCCACGCCGCGCAGTTCGCCGAGGCCGGCGTCCCGCTGCTCTTCGACCCCGGACAGGGCCTGCCGATGTTCGACGGGCCGGAACTGCTCGATTTCGTGGCCCGTTCCACCTGGATCGCCGTCAACGACTACGAGGGCCAGTTGCTCGCGGAACGCACGGGCCTCTCGCATCGCGAGATCGCGAGCCGCGTCCGCGCGCTCATCGTGACCCGTGGCGCCGAAGGCAGCACCATTTACGCGGACGGGCGCGAGCATGCGATTCCGGCCGCACGACCGCAGGCCGTCGTCGATCCGACCGGCTGCGGCGACGCCTACCGTGCCGGACTGCTCTTCGGGCTGATGCAGGGTCTCGACTGGGAGACCACCGGTCGCGTCGCGTCGCTCATGGGCGCGATCAAGATTGCGCAGGCCGGCACGCAGCAGCACGGCTTCACCCTGGACGAGTTCCACGAACGATTCCGCTCGGCTTTCGGTCGATCCCTGTGACGCGGCGCCTGTGGCTTGGCCTGGCGTGGGCGGCCCTCGTCGCCGCCGCGCTGCTCGCGCCGCCCGATGGCCGTGCCGAGACGCCCGCCTGGGACCAGACGCTGTCGCGCATCGCGCCGTCGGTCGTCACGATCGAGATCGACCAGGCGCGGGCCTTCGATACGGACTGGAACCAGTCGAGCCAGGCCACGGGTTTCGTGGTCGACGCCGAGCACGGGCTCATCCTCACCAACCGCCACGTGGTGACGCCGGGGCCGGTGATCGCGACGGCCGTGTTCCAGAATCGCGAGGAAGTCGAACTGCAGGCCGTCTACCGCGACCCGGTGCACGATTTCGGCTTCTATCGCTACGATCCCGCGAAGCTCCGCTACGTGCGGCCGGCGGCCCTGCCGCTCGACCCGGCGGGCGCGCGCGTCGGCGTCGAGGTCCGGCTCGTCGGCAACGATGCGGGCGAGCAGCTCGCGATCCTCGCCGGCACGCTCGCCCGGCTCGACCGCGCCGCGCCGGACTACGGCGTCGGCAAGTACAACGACTTCAACACCTTCTATCTGCAGGCGGCGTCGGGCGCGTCCGGCGGTTCCTCGGGGTCGCCCGTGATCGACATCCGTGGTCGCGTGGTCGCGCTGAATGCCGGCGGCAGCACCGGAGCCGCCGCGAGCTTCTTCCTGCCGCTCGGCCGCGTCGAGCGAGCCTTCGAGCTGATCCGCGCCGGCCGGCCCGTCACGCGGGGCACGTTGCAGACGGTGTTCGCCTACACGCCCTACGACGAACTCGAACGGCTCGGGCTGCAGGCGCAGACCGAGGCCGAGGCCCGCAAGACTGCGCCGGGGCTCACGGGGTTGCTGGTGGTGAGCGAGGTGCAGCCCGGTTCGCCCGCCGCCGACCAGCTGCAGCCTGGAGACATCGTGGTGCGGATCAACGGCCGGCTGGTCGCGACGTTCGACCCGCTCGAGGAAGTGCTGGATGACTCGGTCGGGCAGTCGATCACGCTCGAGATCGAGCGCGGCGGACAGCGGCTCGAGAAGCGCCTCACCGTGCAAGACCTGAACCAGGTCACTCCCGCGGCCTACCTGGAATTCGGCGACGCCGTCGTGCACGACCTGTCGTACCAGATGGCGCGTCACCTGAACGCGCCGGTCGCCGGCGTGTTCGTGGCCAACCCAGGCTATGCGCTCGGCGCAGCCGGCGTGCCGCGCGGCGCGGTCATCACTAGCGTGGCCGGGCAGCCGGTGGCGTCCGTCGGCGATTTCGAGCGGGTCGTGGTGGGACTCCCGGATGGAGCGCGTGCCGCGCTGCGCTACCGGACGCTCGACGATCCGACCGGCAGCGAGACGCGAGTGATGCGCATGGACCGCCGCTGGTTCCCGACCCAGGCCTGTCGCAGGGACGACGCGTCCGGCTCGTGGCCCTGCCGCGAACTTGCCGCAGCGCCGGCGGCCGTGCCGTCGGCGGCGGCCCGCACTTCGTTTGCGAAGACGGGCGACCCGCAGGCGGACCGGCTCGCCCCGTCCCTCGTGATGGTCAACTTCTCCATGCCGTTCTCGGTCGCAGGCGTGACCGACAGGAACTATCACGGTACGGGGCTCGTGGTGGACGCTGCGCGCGGACTCGTCGCGGTGGACCGCAACACCGTGCCCGTGGCGGTGGGCGACGTCCGTCTCACGTTCGCGGGTTCCGTGGAAGTGCCGGGCCGCGTGGAATACGTGCACCCCTTGCACAATCTCGCGATCGTTTCGTTCGACCCCGGCCTGCTCGACGGCACGCCGGTGCGTTCGGCTGCGCTAGATGCGCGCGAACTCACCGCCGGCGAATCCGTGTCGGTCGTCGGGCTGAGCAGCGACTCGCGTGTGCGCTCGATCGCGACGACGGTCGCCTCGGTGGACGACGTCGATTTCCCGCTGTCGCGCACGCTGCAGTTCCGCGAGTCGAATCTCGAAGTCGCCAAACTCGTGAACGGCCCGGCCGATTTCGACGGCGTAATCGCCGGGCCGGACGGCCGCGTGCGCGCGCTGTGGTCGAGCTTTGCGGTCGAAGGCGGACGCGACGCTTCGCAGGTCAATCGCGGCCTGCCGATCGCGGTCGTCGAGGAAGCCGTGACCGCCGTGCGCTCGGGTGAGCGGCTGCGGTCGCTCGAGGTGGAGTTCGAGGCGGTCTCGATTGCCGAGGCCCGCAAGCGGGGCCTGCCCGAGCCGTGGGTGCACCGGCTCGAGGCGCAGAGCGGCGCACATCGTCAGGTCCTCGGCGTGGCGCGGGTGGTCGCGGGCTCGCCGGCGGCCCGCAGCCTGCGCGCAGGAGACCTGCTGCTCGCCGTCGACGGACGTCCGGTGAGCCGCTTCCGCGAAGTCGAGCGGGGCACGCAGGCTCCGGCCGTCACGCTCACGATCCTGCGCGACGGCGTCGAGAGCACGCTCGAGGTCGCCACGGTGCCGCTCGATGGCCGTGACATCGACCGCCTGCTGGTGTGGGCGGGCGCCGTGCTGCACGCGCCGCATCGGGCAATGTCGGCGCAGCGCGGCATCCCCCCCGAGGGCGTATTCGTCGCGTATTTTTCCTACGGCTCCCCGTCGACGCGCTACGGGCTGTTCGCGGGCCGCCGCATCGTCGAGGTGGACGGCCGTCCCACGGCCGACCTCGACTCATTCATCGCAGCGGTGCGCGGCCGGCCCGATCGCTCGGCGGTGCGTCTGAAGACCGTGACCTGGAACGGCTCCGTCGAGGTCATCACCCTCAAGCTCGACCTGCGCTACTGGCCGACTCACGAATTGCGACTGACGCCGCAGGGCTGGGAGCGCACGCCGGTCGGCTGAGGCGCGCGCGAGCGGCCCCAACTCTTTGCGGCTATCATGCGCCGATGGTCACGGCAAGGCTGCCCCAGGACGAGATCGATCGCGCCGTAGCGGCGCTGCGCGAGGGCGAGGTCATCGCGTTCCCGACCGAGACGGTCTACGGGCTCGGCGCCGACGCGCAGAATCCCGACGCCGTTCGCAAGGTCTTCGAACTCAAGGGGCGGCCGTCCACGCACCCGCTCATCGTCCACATCGACCACCCGCGGTTGCTCGATCGCTGGGCGCTCACCGTGCCGCCGGCGGCGCGCGCGCTGGCCGATCGCTTCTGGCCGGGACCGCTCACGCTCGTGCTGCGCCGCGCGCCCGCCGTCGACCTCGCGATCACCGGAGGACAGGACACCGTGGCCGTGCGCGTGCCGGGGCACCCGGTGGCGCAGCAGCTGCTCAGGGCTTTCGGCAGCGGCATCGCCGCGCCGTCCGCCAACCGCTACGGACGCGTGAGTCCGACGCGCGCCGAGCACGTTCGCGACGAGTTTGGCGACGCCGTGCGCGTCGTTCTCGACGGGGGCGACTGCAAGATCGGCCTCGAGTCCACGATCGTCTCGTGCGTCGACGCGGTGCCGCGCGTGCTGCGACCCGGATGCATCACGCTGTCGCAGCTCCGGGCGGTCGCACCCGACGTGCAGGGCCGCGCGGAGATCGAGGCGACGCGGGTGCCGGGTTCGGATGTCAAGCACTACGCGCCCGCCACGCCGCTCAGCATCGTCAACAGCCGCACGCTCGAGGAGGTCGTCGGCCAGTTGACCAGCGAGCACGAGCGCGTGGCCGTGCTCGCCATGCGGCCGCCGCGCGTCGCGAACAAGTTCATGACGTGGATCAACGCGGGACGCCGTGCGGAGCTCTACGGCCGCGAGCTCTACGTCAACCTGCGCACGCTGGACAAGTCGGGCGCGCGCGAGATCCTCGTCGAGGAGGTGCCCGTCGGCGAGGCCTGGGACGCCGTCCGCGACCGCCTGCGGCGCGCCGCCACGGCCGAGAACGTGGTCGCCGTCGACCCGGACATTGCGGCGCTGCGCGCGGACTTCGGCGAAGACCTCGGACAGCCATGAGCGGCGACGGAGCGGGCCTCGGGGCCGGAGCGCTCGGCAGGCTCGTGCGCCGGCACGGGACGCCGCTCCTGGTGGTGGACTGCGCGGTCGTGCGCCGGCAGTACCGTGCGCTGGCCGCGGCGCTGCCGGGCGTGGAACTGCACTACGCACTGAAGCCGCTGCCCTTCGCACCCGTGGTCGCGACGCTCCGCGATCTCGGCGCCCGCTTCGACGTCGCCACGCGGGGCGAGGTCCGGCTCGTGCGCGCGCAGGGCGTCGAGGCCGTGCGCTGCATCCACACCCACCCGATCAAGAGCGACGCGGAGATCGCCGGAGCGCTGCGGTCCGGCGTGCGCTGGTTCGTCGCGGACAACCCGGATGAACTCCGCAAGTTCGCGGCGCATCGCGCGCGGGCGCGCCTGCTGCTGCGCGTGTCGTTCCGCAATCCCGCCGCGGTGGTCGACCTGTCGCGCAAGTTCGGCTGCGAACCGGGCGCCGTGCGGCCGCTGCTCGAACTCGCCCGCGGGCTCGGCGTGCAGGTGCGCGGGCTCTCGTTCCACGTCGGCTCGCAGGTCGCCGATCCCGCCCGGTATGTCGAGGCCATCGACGAATGCCGCCAGCTGCTGCTCGAGGCGCGCCGCGACGGGCACGACCTCGACGTGCTCGACATCGGCGGCGGATTTCCCATCCCCTACGCGGGGCGGTTGCCGACCATCCGGCGATTCTGCGCGCCGATCCGCCGGGAACTGCGCACCCTGCCGCCCGGGACGCGCGTGATCGCCGAGCCGGGCCGCTTCATCGTCGGGCCGGCCGGGATCTGCGTCACGAGCGTCGTGGGGCGCGCGCAGCGCGAAGGCCGCTGGTGGTACTACCTCGACGACGGGATGTACGGCTCGTTCAGCGGCCAGCTCTACGACCACGCCGTCTACCCGGTGGACGGCCCGGAGCGGCGGGGCCCGCGCCTGCCGAGCGTGCTCGCGGGCCCCACCTGCGACAGCATCGACGTCATCCACGAGGATCTGCCGCTGCCCGAGTTGCAGATCGGCGACCGTCTGGTCGGCCGCATGATGGGGGCCTACACGGCGTCGTCGGCCACGGACTTCAACTTCATCCCGCGCGCGAAACTCGTCGCGGTGAACGAGCGGCGGGGGCCAGCGCGTGCAGATTGACGTGTTCGACCACGTGGCGGGCGCCCGCGAGGCGCGCGGCATCGCCGTGGTCATCGACGTGTTCCGTGCGTTCACGGTGGCGCCTCATGCATTCGACCGGGGCGCCGCGCGCGTGCTGCCCGTCGACGAGATTCCCGCGGCACTCGAGCTCCGTCAGCGCTTTCCCGGTGCCGTGCTCGCCGGCGAGCGGCACGCACGGCGGCTGCCGGGCTTCGACGCCGGCAATTCGCCGACCGAGATCCGCTCGCTCGACCTGCGCGGCAAGGTCCTCGTGCACACGACCCACGCCGGAACCCAGGGGCTCGTGAACGCTTCCGCGGCCGAGGAGGTGCTGACCGGAGCGTTCGTCAACATCTCCGCCGTCTGCCGCCACGTGCTCGGCCGCCGGCCGGAGCGCGTGTCCCTGGTGCGCATGGGTCACGAGGCGCGCGAACGTTGCGCCGAGGACGACCTGTACGCCCAGTGCCTCGGCCTGATGCTGCGCGGCCGGCCGGCGCCGCTCGGCGAGGTTCGCGAGCGCTTGCGCAGCGCGCCGGCGGCGGTCAAGTTCTTCGACCCGACCTGCGACTGGGCGCCGCTCGAGGACTTCGACTACTGCACCGAGGTCGACCGCTTCGATTTCGTGCTGCGCCTGAAGCGCCGTCCCGGCGAACCGCTGGAACTCGAGCGGCTGTCCGCCGGAAAGGGCTGAGTCCTTGGACGTGCCGGTCGAATTCGTCCTGTTCGCGCTCACGCTCGCGGGCGTCGCGCTCTTCCATGCGCGCACGCTCGAGGTCGCCGCGACCGGACTCGGCGTGATCATCGCCTACAAGCTCGCGTTCACCGGGTTTCACGAGGTGGCGGGCTTCGGCGGCCTCCTGCGGCACTTCGCCGCCGAGTGGGTCATCCTCGCGAACCTGTTCTGTCTGCTGATGGGATTCGCGCTGCTGTCGCGGCACTTCGAGCAGAGCCGCGTGCCCGACCGGCTGCCCGAACTGCTGCCGGACGACTGGCGCGGCGGCTTCGTGCTGCTCGTGCTGGTCTTCGTGCTGTCGAGCTTTCTCGACAACATCGCGGCGGCACTGATCGGCGGCACGGTCGCCTCCGCGATCTATCGCCGGAAGGTGCACGTAGGTTTCCTCGCCGCCATCGTCGCCGCCTCGAACGCCGGCGGCTCGGGCAGCGTGGTCGGCGACACGACGACGACGATGATGTGGATCGACGGCGTGAGCCCGCGCGAGGTGTTCCACGCCTACGTCGCCGCCGTGACGGCGTTGCTCGTGTTCGGCGTGCCGGCCTCGCTCCAGCAGCATCGCCACTCGCCGATCCTCGCCCGTGCCGAGGAGCGCCACGTCGTCGACTGGCCGCGGGTGGCCATCGTGGCCTTCATCCTCGTGACGGCGATCGCGGCGAACGTCGTGGTCAACCTGCAATATCCCGAGCTCGCGCGACGCTTCCCGTTCATCGGCACGGCCGTGTGGGCGGCCCTGCTCATCGCAACCCCGTGGCGCGCACCGGACTGGGCGGTCCTGCCCGGCGCGCTGCGCGGCACGGTCTTCCTGCTGTGCCTCGTCTTCGCGGCGTCGCTGATGCCGGTCGAGGAACTGCCGCCGGCCTCCTGGCACAGTGCATTCGGACTCGGCTTCGTGTCGGCCGTGTTCGACAACATCCCGCTCACCAAGCTCGCACTCGAGCAGGGCGGCTACGACTGGGGCATGCTCGCCTACGCGGTCGGCTTCGGCGGCTCGATGGTCTGGTTCGGTTCGTCCGCCGGCGTCGCGATCACCAACCTGTTTCCCGAGGGACGCTCGGTCGGCCAGTGGCTGCGGCATGGCTGGCATGTGGCGGTCGGCTATGTCGTCGGCTTTTTCGTCCTGCTGGCTCTCATGGGGTGGAGGCCGCCCGCGTGATCCGCAACGTGGTGTTCGACGTCGGCGGCGTGCTGCTGCACCTGCGTTACCAGCCGTTCGTCCGCTATCTCACGGAGGCGGGCGTCGGTCTCGACGATCTTCCGGCCTGGCTGCGGGAGATCGACCTCGATGCTCACGAGCGGGGCGAAATGACGGGGCGGGAACTGCTCGCACGCCTGGCCGCTTCCACGCCGCGCCCGCTCGATCCCGGCGAGCTCGAGGCCCGCTGGCTCGACATGTTCGAGCGCTGGGACGAGATGGTCGATCTCGCCGAGGGGCTGATGGCGGACTACCGCGTCTACCTGCTCTCGAACGTCGGCGACCTGCACTGGCGTCATCTCGGCGACCGCTACGGGATCGACCGCATCGGTCACGGCGCCATCGCTTCCTTCCTCGTCGGCGCGACCAAGCCGAGCGCCGCCATCTACCGCGAGGCGGAGCGGCGCTTCGCGCTCGAGCCGGCGGCGACGGTGTTCATCGACGATCTCGAGCGCAACGTCGTCGGGGCGCGGGCCTGCGGCTGGCACGCGATACGGCACGCGGACGCGGCGACGACGCGGCGCGCACTGCGCGAACTCGGCGTGCGCGGGCCGGCCTCGGGCGCGGAGGACTGAGCGTGCAGACGATCCCGATCACGGTCGTGCTCCTGATGCTCTCCAACGTCTTCATGACCTTCGCCTGGTACGCGCACCTCAAGAACCTGAGCGGCAGCCCGTGGTACGTCGCGGCGCTCGCGAGCTGGGGGATCGCGCTCTTCGAGTACCTGCTGCAGGTGCCGGCGAACCGCATCGGCTACACGGTCATGAGCCTGCCGCAGCTCAAGATCCTGCAGGAGGCGATCACGCTCGCCGTGTTCGTGCCCTTCGTCGTCGTCTACATGCGCCAGCCGCTCAAGCTGGACTACGCCTGGGCCGCGCTCTGCATCCTGGGCGCCGTGTATTTCGTCTTCCGCAAGTGAGCACGGCGATTCACCGCCGGGTCGCGGCCTGCCGCGCGGGAACCGACCCGACCTGCATCGCGCGCCTCGGTTCCGGCTGGGCGGTGATGGGCGACCCGCAGGTGCTGCCGGGCTACTGCCTGCTGCTGCCCGATCCGGTCGTGCCGCACCTGAACGCCATGCCGCGGGACGAGCAGGTCGCGTTCCTCGCCGACGTGGCGCGGCTCGGCGATGCCGTGTTCGAACTCACCGGCGCCCTGCGCATCAACTACGCTGTGTTCGGCAACGTGGAGCCGGCGCTGCACGCACACGTCTTCCCACGATACGAACACGAGCCCGTTGAATACCGGCACGCGAATCCGTGGGGCTACGACTGGTCGCGGGCACGGGCGTTCGACCCGGCCGCGGATGCTGCGATTCTGCGGGCGCTTCAGGATCGTCTGCTCGAGATGCCCGGCAATCGGCCGCAGCGATGACGGACACGGTCGTCGACCCGGCCCTGCTCCTCAAGATCACGCCGCCCAAGCTGCGGCGCAGCCTGCTGGCCAGGGAACGCCTGCGGCAGTTGCCGTCCAGAGGCGAGGACAGAGCCGTCTTCATCGTCGAGGCACCGGCGGGACACGGCAAGACGTCGCTGCTCGCGCAATGGCGCCTGGACTGGCTTCAGTCGGGCGCTGCGGTCGCGTGGTTGAGCCTGGACGCCGAGGACAGTCCCGTCACCGTCGTGAGCGGCATCGTGCTCGGGCTGCGGCGGAGCACGGGCAGGCCGGCATTCGGCAGGGACGCCCTGGAGGCCATCCGTCATGGCGACGATGCGACGCTGGCGCTGACCGCGCTGCTGGCCGAAATCGCCGAGATGGCAGTGCCGATCGTGCTCATCTTCGACAACCTGGAACGCTGTCGCGAGCCGGCCGTGATCGAAGTCTTCGATTATCTCCTGCACAACCTGCCGCCGAATCTGCAGCTGGCAGTCGGCTCGAGGCCTCCGGCGCCGTTGCAGACGACCGACCTTCTCGGGCACGGAATCCTGCGTCGGATCGCGAGCGGCGACCTGCGCTTCGAGCTCGGGGAAACGATTCAGCTGCTGTCGTCGCGTCTCGGGGATCGCGTGGATGCGGATATCTGCGCGCGGCTGCACGAGGTGACCGAGGGATGGCCGCTCGGCCTGCAGCTGGCCGCCACAGCGATCGAGCAGTCGGCCGACCCGGCGCGCACGATTCAGTCGTTCTCGGCGTCGAGGGACGAAGCGACCCGGCGTCTATTCGACGGCATCCTCGATGCGCTGTCGCCCAGGACGGCCTCTCTCGCAGTGCGCTGCAGCCTCCTGGACGCGCTGCACCCGTCGCTCTGCGAAGCGGTGACGCGCGAGGAAGATGCCGGCCTGCTGCTGCAGCGACTGCTGGTCGAGACGCCGCTGGTGACGGCTGCGGAGGGCGGCGAGTGGCTGCGCTTCCACCCGCTGGCACGGGAATTCCTGAGGCTGCGCGCGCACGAAATCCTGTCGGAAGCGGAGCGGCGCGAGCTGCACGACCACGCGTGGCGCTGGCTCGCGTCGCACAGTTTTCCGGCGAGCGCCGCACGGCATGCCCTTGCGGCCGGCAACGACGACGAGGCGCTCGCGCTGGTCGCCGGCGCATTGAATGAGGAGTTCGAAGCCGGGCACGCCGGCACGGTCATGGAGTGGATCTCGCGGATTCCGCCGGCGGAGCTGGATCGGGACGTTCGCCTGCGGCTGATCGTGCTCTGGATGCGCGTACTCGGCTACACACCCGGCGACGCATTGCCGAGCGCGTCCAGCCTCGCCGCCGATCCGCAGGTGGAGGAGTGGGCGCGTGAGGAAGCGATCCTGGCAGGCATCTGCGTATTCCTGTTTTCCGATCGGATGGGCGACGCGCGTGAGCGGCTGCGCGCCCTTCCGGCGGTCGCGACCGGGCTGCGGAGCCGTCGCATCATCGCCAACGTGCAGGCGGGACTGGCCATCTACGCCGGTGCGGCAGAGGAGGGCCGACGGTTTCTTGCCGGCAATCCCGACGATGGCCGGCAACCGCTGGTGCGGATCTGGGGCGACTACTTTGCCGGGCTCAGTTATCTCTGGGAGGGGCGTCCGCTGCTGGCGGAGCAGGTCACCCGCCTGCAGCACGCGCGATGGGAGTCCGCGGTCGGCCGGCGCGGGCAGTGGACGTGCATGCTCGCGAGTCTGCTGGCCGCGGCCTGCTGGCAGCGCAACCGGCATGACGACGCGCGCGAGCTGCTGGCCAACCGACTCGACGTCGTGGAGCAGGCCGCCACGCCGGAGGGTGTGGTCTACGCGTTCCGCACGCTCGCGCAGATGGCCGCGGCCGACGGCGACGCGGCGCGCGCGTTCACGTACCTCGAGGCGCTCGCCAGCCTCGGCGCGAGCCGCCGCATCGTGCGTTTCATCATCGTCAGTCTCGTCGAGCGAATTCGCCTGCACGTGTGCGGGGGGCGGCTGGGACAGGCGCGGATGCTGCTCGCCGATCTGTCGCAGGCATTCGCAGGATACGAAATCGACCCGGGCGTCGAGCCCTCGCTGCGCCTGGAACAGGCCCTCGCGCAGGCGATCGTGGCGATCGCGAGCGGCGACGATCGCGAAGCCGGTGCCGACCTGGCGGTCGCGTCGACGATCGCCGGCCGGTTCAATCGAGGCTACGAGGCCGTGCAGGTCATGGCGCTGCAGGCGCTGCTGCTCGACCGCGCCGGGCAGTCGCCGAAGGCGATGCTGGTGGAAGCCATGTCGCGGGCGGAGACAGGCGACCTCGTGCGCGCGTTCGCGGACACCATGCCCGAGGTCGTCGAGCTGGTCAGGCGCCTTGCGCAGGACGCCAGTCTCGCTCCAGTGTCGCGAGCCTTCATCGACCGTGTGCTCGGCGCCGCGACGGCAGCGGCCGCAGGCGTGGCGAAGCCGGTCGCCCCCGTCCCGGGTGGAGTGCTCACGCCGAAGGAAGGCGACGTACTGCGACTGCTGGCCTGTGGCATGCCGAACAAGCGTATCGCGACCGAGCTCGGCCTGAGCAGCGAGACGGTGAAGTGGCACGTCAAGAAGCTGTTCGCGAAGCTGAATGCGGGCAGCCGCGAGCACGCGGTCGAGCGTGCGCGCATGCTCGGTCTGATCGGGTAGCCCCACCCACCCCGGTCCACCCCCTGCGGGGAGTCGCGGGCGCGACTGCGCTGTCGCAGTCTGTGGCCGACGGCGCCGGGGAGGACCGGCGAGCCGGGGGAGGCCAGTCATGACGCATACTGATGTCCTGATCGTCGGCGCGGGACTGTCCGGCATCGGCGCCGCAGTCCACCTGCAGGAGCGGTGCCCGAAGAAGACCTACGTCGTCCTCGAGGGCCGCGCGGCCATGGGCGGCACGTGGGACCTGTTCCGTTATCCCGGCGTGCGCTCGGACATCGACATGTACACGCTGGGATACGGCTTCAAGCCCTGGCGCCAGGACGTCGCAATCGCCGATGGCGCGTCGATCCGCGCCTACATCGAGGAGGCGGCGGCGGAGCACGGGGTCAGCGAGCACATCCAGTACCGTCGGCGCGTGACCCGGGCTTCCTGGTCCAGCACGGATGCCGCCTGGACCGTCGAAGCCTTGCGGGCAGACACCGGCGAGACAGTGGTGCATACGTGCAGCGTCCTGCTCATGTGCTCCGGCTACTACAGCTATCGCGAGGGCTACACGCCCGAGCTCGAGGGTCGCGACAGCTTTCGGGGCCTGATCGTGCACGCGCAGAAATGGCCGGAGGGGCTGAACTTCCGCGGCAAGCGGGTGGTCGTCATCGGCTCTGGCGCCACGGCCGTGACACTGGTGCCGGCGCTGGCGGCCACGGCCGCGCACGTCGTGATGCTGCAGCGCTCCCCGAGCTACGTCATGTCGATACCGGATCGGGACGCGATCGCCAATGCCGCGAGACGCGTGCTGCCCGAACGCTGGGCTTACGCCATCGCGCGCTGGCGGCATACTGCGCTCCAGCTCTGGCTCTATCGCCAGGCGCGGCGGCATCCGGCGGCTGCGAGAAAGCAGATTCTCGACGGCGTGCGCAAGGAACTCGGTGCGGACTACGACGTCGAGACGCACTTTTCGCCGCGCTACGCTCCCTGGGAGCAGCGCGTCTGCTTTACCCCGAACGGAGAATTCTTCGCTGCGCTGCGCGAGGGCAGGGCCTCCGTCGTGACCGACCGGATCGAGCGCATCACGGAGACCGGCATCGCACTCGAATCGGGCCGGCAGCTCGACGCGGACGTCATCGTGACGGCAACCGGCCTGACGCTGGTGACGCCGGGAGACTGCAGCGTCGTCGTCGACGGTGTGCCCGTCGATTTCGCGCGCACGTGGACCTACAAGGGACGGATGTTCTCGGGAGTGCCGAACCTCGTGCACACGATGGGCTATGTCAATGCGGCCTGGACGCTGCGCGCCGACCTCACCGCCGAGTTCGCCTGCCGGTTGCTGAATCACATGGACGCGACAGGCGCCCGGCAGGTGACACCCCGCCTGCGCGCCGGAGACCGCGGCATGGTGCCGCGACCGTGGATCGACGGCTTCTCGCCCGGTTACATGCAGCGTGGCCTGGCCGCCCTGCCATGGCAAGGCGCCCACGAGCCCTGGCTGAATCCTCAGCACTACCTGCGCGACCGCCGGATGATTCGCGGCCCGCTGGATGACGGCGCGCTGGTGTTTGCGGGCAGGGGCGCGAGTCCGGCAGGCCAGTTCGAGGCGGAGGGAGCGCCCGCCGACTCTACCGTGCGCCATTCGCCGTGGCCCAGTCATTCAACGTGACGCAGGCGCCGCCGGTCGCCATCACGCACCGGGACCTTGCGAGCCGCTACGCGATCGACATCGCCATGCCGGTCGGCACGCCGGTGCACGCGGCACGCGACGGCCGCGTGATCAACATTGCACATCGGTTCTTCCGCGGCGGGCTGCAGCCCGAGGTGAGCGGCGAGGCGAACTTCGTGCAGATCCTGCACGACGACGGGACGACCGCCATCTATGCCCACCTGCAGATGGACACCATCCGCGTGCGTCCGGGCCAGACCGTGCGTCGCGGCGAGTACATAGCGAATTCCGGCAACACCGGCTATTCCGGTGGCCCGCACCTGCATTTCGGGGTGGTCCGCAACGCGGGTTTCAGGAGCGAGTCGGTGCCGGTGACGTTCGCGGGTCCCGGCGGAGCGAGCGTGGTGCCGCGCACCGGCAGCCTGCTCACGGCCTACTGAACGTCTGCTCGCGCGCGAAGTGTACGTACGAGTTCGCCGAGTGTCGCGATCGGCGCCGAGCAGGTCATGCCTCGGCACAGGTAGGCGACGGTCCGCTCCCGAGGCGCTTTCGCGGCCAGGCCCGCCGCGAGACCCGTGGCGTCCGAGGGAATGGCTACGACGATGCGCCGCGGGTCGTACAGTTTGTCGATCTCAGTGCGCCAGGTGTCTAGGTCGTCCTGCGGCCCGCGCAGCACCACGACCGCAGGCGGCTCCGTGAACTCGTCGAGCGCAATGAGCAGGCTGACGTGCGCCTGCGGATACTTCTCGAGCATGGCCCAGGCCGCACGCAGTGTCCGCTCCGCTGCGTCCAGGTAACGAGATTCGCCGAGCAGGAACCCCAGCCTCAGCAGCACGCGCGCGGCGACGCCGTTGCCCGACGGCGTCGCATCGTCGCCGAAGTTCTTTGGCCTGAGTATCAGCGCCTCGTGGTCGTCCGAGGTGAAGAAGAAGCCGCCAGCAGTCCTGTCCTCGAAGTGCTCGAGCATCGCATCCGCGAGTTCCACAGCCCACGCGAGCCACGGGCCGTGCCAGCGGGCCTGCAGGAGTTCGAGCAGCGCCCACGCCAGGAACGCGTGATCGTCGAGGTAGGCCGGAAATCGCGAGCGCCCGTCCTTGTGCACCGCGAGCAGGCGCCCGCGGAACCAGCAGTGCTCGCGCAAGAACGCGACGGCACGCGCCGCGGCGTCGATGCAGTCGCAGCGCTCGAGTGCGCGTCCGGCCGCCGACAGTCCGGCGACGGCGAGGCCGTTCCAGCCGGTGAGGATCTTCTCGTCACGACCGGGCCAGACGCGGCGATTGCGCGCCGCGAGCAGCTTGCCGCGCGCGGCGTCGAGCGTGGCGGTCGCCCGTTCCTCGGTGAGGTGTGCGGCTTCCGCGACCTGCGCCATCGACTCGAAGGCGTGCAGGTGCCAGCGACCCTCGAAGTTCGCTTCGCGGTCCAGGCCGAAACGCCTCGCGAGGACTTCATACTCGAGGTCGACGAGCAGGCCGCGGGCCTCGGCCGGCGTCCACGCGTAGAACCTGCCCTCGTGGCCCTCGGAGTCGGCGTCGAGCGTCGAATAGAAGCCACCGCCGGGACTCTGCATGTCGCGCAGCATCCAGTCTGCCGTCTCGTCGGTGACGCGCCGGAACAGCGCTTCGCCCGTCGCCACGGACGCCTGCGCGGTCACGGCCAGCAGCTGGCCGTTGTCGTACAGCATCTTCTCGAAGTGCGGGATCATCCAGTACGGGTCCACGGAATACCGGCAGAAGCCGCCGCCGAGCTGGTCGTAGATCCCGCCCTCGGCCATGCGGGTGAGCGTGAGCGTGGCCATGTAGAGCGCCTGCAGGTCCGGCGCCTCCGCCTCGGCGCTCGCACGCCAGGTCCGCAGCAGGAACTCGAGATTCATCGGGTGCGGGAACTTCGGCGCCTCGCCGAAACCGCCGTAGCGGCCGTCGAAATCGCGCTGCAGCGCCTGGCGCGCCGTCTCGAGCGGTGCGCGCGACAGCGCGACGTCGGCGCCGGCCGGGGCGGGCAGCAACTGGTCGAACACGCCGACGAGGGCATCACCCTGCCGCTCGATGTCGGCGCCGTGCTCCGCGTAATACGCCGCCACACGCTGCAGGACGTCACGGAACGCGGGCATGCCGTATTTCGGTTCCCCGGGAAAATAGGTGCCGCCGAAGAACGGCCGGTGGTCGCGCGGCGAGAGGAACATCGTGAGCGGCCAGCCGCCACCCCGCTGGGTCAGCATCTGGTGCGCGGTCTGGTAGATGCGGTCGAGGTCGGGGCGCTCCTCGC
>CAZRKS010000040.1:0-16325 GCA_964600315.1 uncultured Steroidobacteraceae bacterium
TGGGCCTATTACGAACTCGGCTGGGGCGGCTGGTGGTTCTGGGATCCGGTCGAGAACGCCTCGTTCATGCCCTGGCTGGTGGGCACCGCGCTGATCCACTCGCTCGCGGTCACCGAGAAGCGGGGGCTTTTCAAGAGCTGGACGCTGCTGCTCGCGATCATCGCCTTCTCGCTGAGCCTGCTCGGCACGTTCCTGGTGCGCTCCGGCGTGCTGGTGTCGGTGCACGCGTTCGCGAGCGATCCGAGCCGCGGCCTCTTCATCCTCGCCTTCCTCAGCGTCTGCATCGGCGGCTCGCTCGCGCTCTTCGCCTGGCGCGGGCCGTCGCTGCGCTCGCGGGGCGGCTTCGACCCTCTGTCACGCGAGTCCTTCCTGCTCTTCAACAACCTGCTGCTGCTGGTGGCCGCGGCGCTGATCCTGATCGGCACGCTCTATCCGCTGTTCCTCGACGCCCTGAATCTCGGCAAGATCTCGGTGGGACCGCCGTATTTCAACGTCGTGTTCATGATCCCGACGCTGCCGCTCGCGTTTCTGCTCGCGATCGGCATGCACGCCGCCTGGAAGAAGGCGAAGCTCGAGGACATGCGCCGCCCGCTGCTCGGCCTGTTCGCGGCCTCGGTGGCGATCGCGGTGCTGGTGCCGATCTTCGCCTACGGCAAGTTCCACTTCATGACCTTCGTCGGGCTAACGGCAGGCGTGTGGGTCATCCTCTCGTCGCTCTACGAGCCGTTCCAGCGGCTGCGCAAGCAGCAGTCGCTGTCGCGCGGCGTGCTCGGGATGACGGTCGCGCACATCGGCGTCGGGCTCTTCGCGATCGGCGTGACCGTGACCCAGACCTACCGCATCGAGAAGGACATCGCGCTCAAGCCGGGCGAGAGCGTGACGCTCGAAGGCTACCGGTTCGATTTCAAGAGCACCAAAGAAGTGCCGGGGCCGAACTACGACGCGATCGAGTCGGAGGTCGTCATCACGCGCGACGGCAAGGCGGTGGCCACGCTCCATCCGCAGAAGCGCGTGTACCGCGTGCAGCGCAGCCCCATGACGGAGGCGGGCATCGAGGTGGACTGGAACCGCGACCTGTTCGTCGCCATGGGCGACGATCTCGGCGCGGGCGCCTGGAGCCTGCGACTGCAGTACAAGCCGATGGTGCGGTTCATCTGGCTGGGGGCCGTGGTCATGGCGCTCGGCGGCCTGATCGCGATCACCGACCGGCGCTACCGCACGCGTCGCGAGACGGCGGATGCGAAGACGGCAGCGCGCGGCACCGTCCCGGCCCGCTGAGCGAGGCAGAGTCATGTGGAAGTTCATCGTCCCCTTCGGACTGTTCCTCGCGCTCGGCGCGTTCCTGTTCGTCGGACTGCATCGCGACCCGTCCTACGTGCCCTCGCCGCTGATCGGCAAGCCGGCGCCGGAGTTCAGCCTGCCGAGCCTGCAGGATGCGGCGTATCCCGTCGCCACGAAGGACCTGAAGGGGCAGACCTGGGTGCTGAACGTCTGGGGCACCTGGTGCGGCGGCTGCCGGCAGGAGCACGACGTGCTGCTCGAGATCGCCCGCCAGAATGCCGTGCCGCTCATCGGCCTCAACTGGAAGGACGACAACGCCGCGGCGCAGGGCTGGCTGCGCGAGCTCGGCAACCCCTACGCCGCGGTGGCCGAGGACAACATCGGCCGCGTCGCGATCGACTGGGGCGTCTACGGCGCTCCCGAGACCTTCCTCATCGGGCCGGACGGCATCGTGCTCTACAAGCACATCGCGCCCATGACCCTGGAGGACTGGAACAAGGAATTCCTGCCACGCATCGCGAGGGCGCGCGCCGGCAGCGGGGGGCAGACGTGATGAAGCACCTGCGCACACTCATTCTCGCGCTGGCGCTCGCGTGGGGCGGCAGCGCGCTGGCGATCGACACCGAGCGGGCGTTCGACGATCCGGTGCTGCAGTCGCGCTACGAGGACATCAACCGCGAGCTGCGCTGCCTGGTCTGCCAGAACCAGACCATCGCCGATTCGAACGCGTCCCTGGCCGGCGACCTGCGGCGCGAGGTGCGCGAGATGATCGCCGCCGGCAAGACCGACGACGAGATCCGCGACTTCATGATCGAGCGCTACGGCGACTTCGTGCTGTACCGCCCGCGCATGACAGGGACCAACTTCCTGCTGTGGGCGGCGCCGGTGCTGCTGCTCGCCGTGGGCACGTTCGCGGCCGTACGCGTGGTGCGCAAGCGTGCCGCGGAATCCGACAGCGACCCTGCAGGCCCGGAGGCCGGTCAATCGTGACATCGTTCATCCTCGTCTGCGCCGTCATGCTCGTGGCGGCCATCGCGCTCATGGCCGTGCCCTTGCTGCGCCCGCAACCGGCTGCCGCGAAGGGCGAGGCCGCCGCGCCTCGCTCGACGCCCGCACTGGTCGCCGTGGCGCTCGTCCTGCCGCTCGCGGCGACGGCGCTCTACTCGCGGATCTCGAACTTCCCGTGGAGCAACCCGACGGCCGCCAGTGCGGTGCCCGAGGGCCACGGCGCGGGAGAAGGCGGCGGCTCGATGTCCGAGGCGACCCGGCAGCTCGAGGCGCGCTTGAGCGCAAATCCGCAGGACCTCGAGGGCTGGCAGATGCTCGGGCGCACCTACCTCGTGACCGGGAACGCGGCCAAGGCCGTGTCGGCCTACGAGAGGGCGAACGAACTCGCGGGCGGCAAGGATCCGGAGCTGCAGCTCGACCTCGCCGAGGCGCTGGTCCTCTCCGATGATCCTGCGGTCCAGGACCGCGCGAAGCAGATCATCGACGCCACGCTCGCCGTCGACCCCAACAGTGGCAAAGCGCTCTGGTATTCGGGCGTGATGGCTCTGCGCGCAGACGACCGGGAGACCGCCAAGGCGCGCTGGAACAAGCTGCTCGAGCAGAATCCGCCGGACGAGATCCGCCAGATCGTCGTGCAGCAACTCGCCGCACTCGGCGTGCAGGCACCGGCGACGGCGGCGAGCGCGCTGCCGGCAGCGCCTGCGGGCAACGGCATGGGCGGCGGCATGGGACCCGCGGGCGGTGGCTCCGAGGTGGCCCCCGCGGGCCGCACGCTCCGCATCAAGATCTCCGTCGATCCAAAGCTCGCCGGTCGACTTCAACCGGGCACAGCGCTCTTTGTCGCGGCCCGGCAGCCCGGCATCCCGGGGCCGCCGCTCGCTGCCGTACGCCTCGCGAGCGACCAGCTGCCGGCGACGGTCGTGTTGAGTGACGCCAACTCGATGATCGAAGGCCGCAACCTCTCGTCGGTGGATGACGTCGAGGTCGTCGCCCGCGTCGCCTTCGGCGGCACCGCGGTGACGGCGAGCGGAGATCTCATCGGCAAGGGGCAGCAGAAGAAGGGCGGACCCGAAGACCTCGCGATCGTGATCGACGAGGTCGCGCCCTAGCCCGTGGCGAACTCGGTCCACCTGCGACTCCGCAAGCTGCCGAGCGGGTTGGGCAGTTACCCGCGCGTGCTGTTCACGCGGCGGCCGCCCGTCACCGAGGTCGGCGATCCGCCGGAGTTCCACGCGATCGTTTCTGGCGTCGTGCTGTCCGCCGAACGCGTGCGGCGCTATGCCGCCGTCTGCGGATTCACGGAAGGCGTGCCGGCGACCTATGCGCACGTCCTGGCCACGCCGCTGCACCTGCAGATCTTCGCGTGCCGGGATTTCCCGTTGCGGCCGATGGGACTCATCCACCTGTCGAACGTGATCGAGGCGCTCGTCGAGCTCAGGCCGGGCATGAGACTCGACGTGGCGGTCGCCGCTCGCAATTACCAGCGTACCGATGCCGGGCTCGCGTTCGACATGGCGACCGAGATCACGAGCGACGGCGAACCCGTGTGGCGCGAAACCTGCGTGTTCCTGTCGCGCTGGCCGGAGTCGGCCGCACGTCCGGTGTCGCGGCCGCCGCGCCCCCCCAAGGCACCGAAGGACAGCACGATCCTCGCCGAATTCGAGGTCACGCGACGCATGGCCTGGGATTACGCGCGCGTCTCCCGCGACTTCAACCCCATCCACCTGAGCGACCGTGTGGCACGCTACCTCGGCCTGCGCGGCTCGATCAGCCACGGCATGTGGTCGCTCGCGCGCAGTCTCGCCCAGGAGCCGTTGCCGAAGCTGCCGCGCGGGGCGCGCATCGACACGCAGTTCCTCACCCCGGTGCAGTTGCCCGCCCGCGTGGCGATCAAGGAATGGGCCGCCGATGGCCAGTGTCGGCGCGCCCTGTGCGACGTGCGGACCGGCCGCGTGCACATGTACGCGTACTGGCCGGCCGACGGGGCCTGAGATCAGCGACTCCCCCCGCAAGCGCAGTGCGGTGCCGTCGTCCCGGGTGGGACGGCTGCTGCGCTTCGGGCTGCTGACCGGCGAACTCGCGGTCTCGGCCGCGGTCGCGTCGGCGCGAGCCCTCGGCAGCGGCAAGCGCCCGGACCTCGCCACGACGGTGCTCACGCCCGGAAATGCGGACCTGCTCGCGCGTCGCCTCGCGGCGCTGCGCGGCCCGGCGATGAAAGTCGGGCAGATGCTCTCGCTGCAGGGCGACGAGATCATTCCGGCCGAGTTCCGCAACGCGCTCGGCATGCTGCGCTCGCAGGGCTACGCGATGCCCGAGACGCAGTTGCGGCGCGTGCTCGGCCGCGAGTACGGAAAAGGCTGGGAACGGAAGTTCGCGCGCTTCGACACGGATCCGGTGGCCGCGGCCTCAATAGGGCAACTACACCGCGCGCGGCGGCACGGCGGCCGGGAACTCGCGCTCAAGGTGCAGTACCCGGGCGTGGCGCGCAGCGTCGACAGCGACGTCGACAACCTCGCGAGCCTGCTCCGGCGCCTCGAGTTCCTGCCGGTGTCGCTCGACGTCGACGCGATCGCAAGCGAAGCGAAGCGCCAGTTGCGGCTCGAGACCGACTATGAGAGCGAGGCGCGGCACCTCGAGCGCTACGCGCGCCTGGTCGCGGGCATGCCGGACCTGGTCGTGCCGCGCGTGGACCGCTCGCTCACGACCCGGCGCATCCTGGCGATGGACTGGATCGACGGCGACCCGCTCGAGTCGCTCACGAGCGAGGCGGTGCCGCAGGCGACGCGCAATGCCGCCGCGCGCACGCTGCAGGAACTCATGTTCCGCGAACTGTTCGAGTTCCGCTTCATGCAGACGGACCCGAACATCGCCAACTACCTGTACCTGCCGGGGACGGGCCAGCTCGCGCTGCTCGACCTCGGCTCGGTCTGCGAGTACCCGGCTGAATTCGTCGAGCACTACCGGCGGGTCAGCCGTGCCGTGATCGACGGCGACGAGGCGGGCATCCGCGAAGCCGCGTTCGCCATCGGTTACGCCGGGCCCGGGGACTCCGAGGCCATGGTGCGCGGCACGGTGGAGATCATCCGCCTGGTCTGCGAGCCGCTCGCCCACCGTGGGCCCTATGACTTCGCAGGCTCCGGGCTCATCCGCCGCGCGCGGGACCTCGGTCTCGCCGTGGCCTTCGAGCGCGGGCTGCGCTCGCCGCCACCCGAGACGATCTTCCTGCATCGCAAGCTGCTCGGCACGTTCCTCGTCTGCGCCCGCCTCAGGGCACGCGTCAACGTGCACGCCGTGATCGAACGCTTCCTCTGACCGCGCCTCGGCTAGACTGCGGCCCGGGAGAGAGCGCACCGCGTGACGACGAACATGACCAAAGACACGAAGCGAGTGGGAGACCGATGACATCAGCCGTAGCCCCCGAGGCCCTGGCGCTGCAGCGCCTCTATCACTGGGAACGAACCGCGCCCGACCGCGTCGTGCTCACGCAGCCCATTCCGGGCGGTACGGTTCGCGACTACACCTGGCGCGAAGTCATGGACCAGTCGCGTCGCATGGCCGCGCACCTGAAGGGCCTCGGCTTCGAGCCAGGCTCGCGCATCGCGCTCATGGCGAAGAACTCCGCGCACTGGTTGATGGCCGACTTCGCCATCTGGATGGCGGGGTTCGTCTCGGTGCCGCTGTACCCGACGCTCGCTGCCGGCACGATCCGGCAGATCCTCGAGCACAGCGAGGCGCGGCTGGTGTTCCTTGGCCGGCTCGACGACTGGGAGGCCATGCGCAGCGGCGTGCCCGAAGACCTGCCGCGCATCAGCCTGCCGCTCTCGCCCGTCACCGACTGCGCGACCTGGGACTCGATCACCGCCGCGACGCCACCGCTCGCGGGCCACCCGGTTCGCGACGGCGACGAGCTCGCGACCATCATCTACACCTCCGGCACGACCGGCATGCCGAAGGGCGTGATGCACAGCTTCGCGACCTTCGCGTGGTCGATCGGCACCGTGCTCGATCGGCTCGGGTTCGACGAGGACGCGCGCACCCTGAGTTACCTGCCGCTCGCGCACGTCGCCGAGCGCACGCTGGTCGAGCAGGGGATGCTCGCGACCAGCATGCACGTCTACTTCACCGAGTCGCTGGCGACGTTTGCCGCGGACATCCAGCGCGCGCGGCCGACGGTGTTCTTCTCGGTGCCGCGCCTGTGGGTCAAGTTCCAGCAGGGGGTGCTGGCGAAGATGCCGGCGGCGAAGCTCGACCGCCTGCTCCGCATTCCCATCGTGCGCGGCATCGTCGGGCGCAAGGTGCTCGGCGGGCTCGGGTTGGACCAGTGCCGAGTGGCCGCGGGCGGCGCCGCGCCGATGCCACCGGAACTCCTGCGCTGGTACCGGCGGCTCGGGCTGCGGATCTCCGAGGTCTACGGCATGACCGAGAACTGCGGCGTCTCGCACGCGACCTGGCTCGACCGTCCGCGGCCGGGAACGGTCGGCACGACCTACGGCGGGATCGAGAGCCGCATCGACCCGGCCACCGGCGAAGTCCAGGTCCGGAGCCCGGGCGTGATGCTCGGCTACTTCCGCGAGCCGGAACTCACCCGGCAGGCGCTGACCGAGGACGGCTGGCTGCGCACGGGCGACAAGGGCGAGATCGATCCGGAAGGCAACCTGCGCATCGTCGGGCGCGTGAAGGATCTCTTCAAGACGGGCAAGGGCAAGTACGTCGCGCCGGCACCGATCGAGGACAAGCTCGTGATCCACACCGCCGTCGAGGCCTGCTGCGTGACCGGCGCGAGCCTCGGCCAGCCGGTGGCGCTGCTGATGCTGAATGCCGAAGCGCTGCAGCGGGCGGGTGATCCGGGCGCCCGGCGGGAACTCGAGGCGTCTCTCGCCGCGCACGTCGCAAGCATCAACGCGCTGCTCGACCCCCACGAGCAGCTCGACTGCGTCGTCGTCGTCTCCGACGCCTGGACGGTCGACAACGACCTCGTCACGCCGACGCTCAAGGTGAAGCGCAACCGCATCGAGACGGTGTACGCCGCGCATTACGAGCGCTGGGTCGCCGAGCGCAAGCCGGTGGTCTGGCAGACCTGACGCGGCGCGTCGCGTTCAGCCGGCCGGAGCGAGCTGCAGCAGGGCGCGCGCTTCGGTCGGGCTCGCCACCGCGCGGCCCGCATTGCGCGCGCAACGCACCAGTGCCTCGACGAGGGCCCCGTTGCCCGGCGCACGTTCGCCGCCCGGCAGGTAGAACGTGTCCTCGAGCCCGGTGCGCAGCATGCCGCCGAGGTCCGCCGTCTTCTGGTGCACGGGCCAGATCTCGGCGCGGCCGATCAGGGTCGTCTGCCAGACCGCGCCCGGCGGAGCGTAGCGCGGCAGCAGCGCGAGCAGGTCCGGGTCGCAGGGCATGCCGCTCGCTACGCCCATGACGAGGTTGACCTCCGGCACGCCCGAGAACAGGCCGGCCCTCAGGTACATGCCCACCGACCTCAGGATGCCGACGTCGAAGCACTCGAACTCCGGGTGGATGTGGAGCTCGTTCATCACGTCGAGATACTGCTTCACCTTTTCCACGGGGTTGTCGAACACCATCGGCGGCCAGGCCCAGCCGCCGTCTTCCTTGATCTTGAGGTAGTTGAGGCTGCCGGCATTGCAGGCGGCCGCTTCCGGTTTCACCCGGCGCAGGCACGCGAGCGGGCCGCTGACGTCCTTGCCGACCACGCCCGTCGTCAGGTTGATGATCACGCCGGGGCAGGCTTCACGAATCGCGCCGATGATCGCCTCGGCGACGTCGGGGTCCCAGCTCGGCAGGTGTCCCATGCCGGGCTCCTGCCGCCGCAGGTGCACGTGCATGATGCTCGCACCGGCATTGAAGGCGTCGCGCGCCTCCGCCGCCATCTGCGCGGGCGTGACGGGCACCGGGTGCTGCTGTGGGTTGGTCAGCACGCCGGTCAGCGCGCAGGTGACGATGGCTTTGTCCATCAGGTGATCTCCTCGATCTCGATCTCGACCAGTACGGCCCCGGCTTCGACGCTCTGCTTGATCTCGACGTGCACCGCGCGCACGCGTCCGCCGCTGCGCGCCGCGAGCCACATTTCCATCTTCATGGCCTCGACGCACACGAGCGGGTGCCCGGCCTCGACGAGGTCTCCCGGCGCGACGTTGATGGCGGTGACGGTGCCGGCCACCGGCGCGCGCGCGAGGCGCGGGTCGACGGCGCCCTCGGCCGACGGCCAGGGCGAGAGTTCGTGGAACGAGTGGACGGCGCAGTCCAGCACCAACTGCACGGAGTCTCCGTCGGGCACGCAGACGGCGGAGCGGGTCACGCCGTCCTCCACGTAGCGCAGGCTGTGGTCCTGCCAGGCCAGTACCTCGACGGTGGCCGTGTCCCCGGCGGCCGTGACTTCGATGTGGCCTCCGTGCGGGCGCACGCGGAAGCGGCGCGTCTCGGTGCCCGACTGCAACTCGAAGTCCCAGGCCGCGACGCTCGCCGGGCGATGGCCGATGCCGGCGCGTGACGCGAGCGCGGCAGCGGCGATCCGCCACGCAGAGTCGGTGGGCAGGGGCGCCGCGAGCAGCGTGTCGCCGTTCGCCGCCCACTCGTCGAGCAGGCCCGTGTGCATCTGCGCGGCCTCAAAGGCCGGATGCGCGAGCAGGTCGCGCAGGAACCGCCCGTTGTTGCGCAAACCGACGAGCGGCGCATCCGCGATGGCCGCCCTGAGTCGGCGTATCGCGTCCGCGCGGTCGCGGCCGTGCGCGACGACCTTGGCGACCATCGCATCGTAGTGAGGCGTGACCTCGCCGCCCTCGGTGATCCCCGAGTCGATGCGCACGCCCGGACGGCTCGCGTGCTCAGGACGCCAGTGCCGGATGCGCCCGGTCTGCGGTGCGAAGCCGGCGTACGGATCCTCGGCGTAGAGGCGCGCCTCGATGGCGTGCCCTGCGAAGCGCACGGCGGACTGCGCGAGCGGCAGCGGCTCCCCCGCGGCCACCCGCAACTGCCACTCGACGAGATCGAGTCCGGTGATGCACTCGGTCACCGGATGCTCGACCTGCAGGCGCGTGTTCATCTCGAGGAAGTAGTGCCGCAGGCTCGCATCGACGATGAACTCGACGGTGCCGGCTCCGACGTAGCCGACGGCGAGCGCGGCCGCCACGGCGTCGGACCCCATGCGCTCGCGCATTTCCGGGCTCACGACGGGCGAGGGCGCTTCCTCGATCACCTTCTGGCGCCGCCGCTGCGCGGTGCAGTCGCGCTCGCCGAGGTGAATCGCGTTGCCGTGACGGTCGGCGAACACCTGGATCTCGATGTGCCGACCGCCCTCGATCAGCCGCTCGAGCATGAGCGTGCCGTCACCGAAGGCGCTCTGCGCCTCGCGCCGGGCACCGGCGAGCGCCGCCGGGAGTTCGTCCATCGAGCGGACGAGGCGCATGCCGCGGCCGCCGCCGCCGGCGACCGCCTTGACGAGCAGCGGCGGTCCGAGCTTCGCGGCCTCGGCCATGAGACGCTCGTCGCCCTGGTCGTCGCCGAGGTAGCCGGGCGCACAGGGCACGCCGGCCTCCCGCATGCGCCTCTTGGCCCCCGCCTTGTCGCCCATCGCCCGGATGGCCTCGGGCGGCGGTCCGATGAACACGAGCCCGGCCTCTGCGCAGGCTTGGGCGAAGTCCGCTCGCTCGGAGAGAAATCCGTAGCCCGGATGCACGGCCTGTGCCCCGGTGCGGCGCGCCGCGTCGAGGAGACGATCGATGCGCAGGTAGGACTCGGCGGCCGGTCCTCCGCCGATGCACACGGCCGCGTCCGCGAGCGCCACGTGCGGGGCCGCCGCGTCGGCGTCGCTGAAGACCGCCACGGTCCGATAGCCGAGCGCGCGGGCGGTGCGCATCACACGGCAGGCGATCTCGCCGCGATTGGCGACGAGCACGGTCGCAAAGCTCACTGCGGGACCCATTGCGCCTTGCGCTTCTGCAGGAACGCGGTCATCCCCTCGACGCCCTCGGGACCGAGGGCCGCGCGCGAAAACGCCTCGGCGGCATCGCGGACCAGCGAGGCGGGCGGCTGCCAGCGGGCGCGGACGAGCAGTGCCTTGGTCGCCGCAAGCGCTCCTGGCGCGCAGGCGAGGATGTCGGAGAGCACGCGCTCCACGGCGGCGTCGAGCGCCTGCGGTGCATGGACTTCGTGCACCAGTCGGATCGCGAGGGCCTCGGCGGCGCCGAGGCGGCTGCCGCTCACCGCGAGGCGCTTGGCCTCGGCGTAACCGAGGCGCTCGACCAGGAACGGCGCGATCTGCGCCGGCAGCACACCGAGGGAGGTCTCCGGCAGCCGGAAGATCGCGTCGTCGGCCGCGATCGCGACGTCGGAAACGCAGGCCAGCCCGAAGCCGCCCCCCATCACCGAGCCCTCCAGCACGGCGACGATCGCGAGCCCGCTGGCCGCGTAGGCGACGCACAGCTCGCCAAAAGCGGCGTTCACCTTGACGACCGCCTCCGGATCCTCGGCGAGCCGTGCACGGGCGCCGGCCATGTCCTTGAGGTCGGCCCCGGCGCAGAAGTGTCCGCCGGCGCCGCGCAGCACGACCGCTCGGGCCGTGCCGTCGCGCTCAGCTTCCTGCAGCACCGCGGTGAGTTCGCGCACCATCGCGAGCGACATGGCGTTGCGCGCTTCAGGACGGTTGAGCGTGACGTGCAGCACGCCGCCGTCGCGGCGCAACGCCAGCGTGGTCGGGTCGGCCATGGTCAGTGCGCGCCCCTCGGCAGCGTGCCCTCGAGCTTGGCGATGATGCCGAGCATGACTTCGTCCGCGCCGCCGCCGATCGAGACCAGCCGCGAGTCGCGGTAGGCGCGCGCGACGAGATTGTCGGCGGTGTAACCCATGCCGCCCCAGTACTGCAGGCAGCCATCCGTGACCTCGCGCGACAGACGGCCGCACTTCAGTTTGGCCATCGAGGCGAGGCGGGTGACGTCCTTGCCGGAGACGTATTGCTCGACGGCCTGGTAGGTGAGCGCCCGGAGCGCCGCCACCTCGGTGCGCAGCTCCGCGAGCCGGTAGTGGACGACCTGATTGTCGAGGATGCTGCGCCCGAAGGCCTTGCGCTCGCGCGTGTATTCGATCGTGGCGTCGATGATCTGGTCGAGGCTGCGCAGCGAACTCGCGGCGCCCCAGAGCCGCTCCTCCTGGAACTGCAGCATCTGGAACGTGAAGCCCATGCCTTCCTGGCCGATCAGGTTGCGGCGGGGAACCCGCACGTCGTCGAAAAAGAGCTGCGCCGTGTCGGAGCTGTGCATGCCGATCTTGTGGATCTTCTGACGCGTGACTCCCTTGGCGTCCATCGGCACGATGATCAGGCTCTTGTTCCGGTGGGGAGACCCGTCGCTCGTGTTGGCGAGCAGGCAGCACCAGTCGGCCTTCATGCCGTTGGTGATCCACATCTTGGTGCCGTTGATCACGTAGTCGTCGCCGTCCTTGCGAGCGGTCGTCTTCACGGCCGCCACGTCCGAGCCGCCCGACGGTTCGCTGATACCGAGGCATCCCACGACGTCGCCGGCGATCGACGGGGCAAGGTATTCCCGCCGCAGCTGGTCGGTGCCGAAGCGGGCGAGGGCGGGCGTGCACATGTCGGTGTGCACCCCGATGGCCATTGGCACGCCGCCGCAGTCGGCCGCCCCGAGTGCCTCGGCCATCACCATCGAATAGCTGAAGTCGAGGCCGAGTCCGCCGTATTCCTCCGGGTACTTGAGCCCGAGGAGCCCGAGGTCACCGAGTTTCTTGAAGATCTCGTGGCTGGGGAACTCGTTCGCCTCCTCCCATTCCGGGATGTGCGGATTGATCTCGTTCGCGACGAATCGTGTGACCGTGTCGTCGAGCTGGCGGTGCTGGTCGGTGAACTGCATGCGGGACTCCGGGGCGGAACAGGGCGGGCAGGGCAGGGATGGTCGCCGCTACATGCGGGCGACGCCGAAACTGTTCGGGTGGAGCGTGCGGGCGTCCGCCTCGCTGGCGATGGAGAGGCACAGTGCGAGGACGCGGCGCGTGTCGCGTGGGTCGATCACGCCGTCGTCCCAGAGCCTTGCCGTGCCATAGAGGACGTCACTCTCGGCGTCGAGACGGCGCTTGAGCTGGTCGCTCATGGCTTTCAATCCCGCCTCGGCCTGCTCGTTCACGGGGACGCCGGACTTGGCGAGCTTGCCGCGGCTGACCATCTCCATGACCATCGCGGCTTGCGCGCCGCCCATGACGGCGGTGCGCGCGGTGGGCCAGGCGAAAATGAAGCGCGGATCGAAGCCACGTCCGCACATGCCGTAATTGCCCGCGCCGTAGGAGCCGCCGAGCACAATGGTGAACTTCGGCACCCGCGCGTTGGCGACGGCCTGGATCATCTTGGAGCCATGCTTGATGGCCCCGGCGCGCTCGGCAGCGGTGCCCACCATGTAACCGGTCGTGTTCTGCAGGAATACCAGCGGCGTCCCCGTCTGGTCGCAGAGTTGCATGAACTGCGCGGCCTTGACCGAGCCGGTCGGCTGGATCGGGCCGTTGTTGCCGATGATGCCGACGCGGTGCCCGTCGATCCGCGCGTGCCCGCAGACGGTGTCGTTCGAGTAGGGTGCCTTGAATTCGAGGAAGTCCGACGCGTCCACGATGCGCGCGATCACCTCGCGCGCATCGTACGGCGTGCGCTCGTCGGTCGGGACGATTCCCATGAGTTCTTCCGGGCTGTAGCGCGGGAGAACGGATGACGGGCGGGCCGCGACTTCGTCCCAACGCAGCGCCGCCACGAGCTCACGCGCGATCGCGATCGCGTGCGCGTCGTCCTCGGCGAGGTATTCGCCGAGGCCGGTCACCGTGGCGTGCAGCTCGGCCCCGCCGAGTGCCTCGTCCGTCGCGTCCTCGCCGATCGCGGCTTTCACCAGCGGCGGCCCGGCCAGGTAGATGCTCGACCGGTTCCTCACCAGCACGACGTAATCGGACAATCCCGGCAGGTACGCGCCGCCGGCGGTGGACGAACCGTGCACGACGGCGACCTGCGGGATCCCGGCGGCCGAGAGCCGCGCCTGGTTGGCGAAGCTGCGGCCGCCGTCCACGAAGATCTCGGCCTGGTACATGAGGTTGGCCCCGCCGGACTCCACGAGGGACACGAGCGGCAGCTTGTTCTGCAGCGCGATGGCCTGGACCCGCAGCCCCTTCTTCAGGCCCATCGGGGCGACGGTCCCGCCCTTGACCGCGCTGTCGCTGGCCGAGACCACGACCCGCTTGCCGGCCACGACGCCGATGCCGACGATCGAGCCGCCGCCCTGGATGCTCTTGCGGCCGTCGTCGTCGTGCATGCCCAGCCCGGCCAATGCGCTCAACTCGAGAAAATCGCTGCCGCGGTCGAGCAGTCGCGCGACGCGCTCGCGGGGCAGCAGTTGCCCTCGCTCCTCGAACTTCGCCCGCTTCGAGGCGGACTCCTCGACGACCCGGGCCTCGAGCGCCCGGATCTCGGCGAGCCTTGCTGCCATGCGGTCCGCATTCGCCTTGAACGTGGCGCTGCGGGGATCGAGCTGGGAGACGATGGCGGGCATCAGCGCAGCGCCTCCGGGGTCACCGCGCGATGGAAGCCGTCGAACGGCTGCGAGCGGTCGTGATCGATGCTCGGGAACACGGCGCTGCCGAGCGAGGCACCACCGTCGATCTGCAGCGTGACCCCTGTGACGAACGCGGCCGCGGGGGACAGCAGGAACACGATCGCGGCACTGACCTCCGCCTCCGTCGCGAGGCGGCGCAGCGGCACGTGCGCCTTGAGCTTCGGGATCATGGCCCGGACCGCGCCCTGGTAGGTGTCCATGCCCGACGACGCGACCCAGCCCGGCGCGACCGCATTCACGCGGACACCCGCATGCGCCCACTCGAAGGCCGCGCTCATCGTGAGGTTGCTCATGCCGGCGCGGGCCGCCCCGGAGTGACCCATGCCGGGCATGCCGTTGCGGAAGTCCGCGGTCATGTTGACGATTGCGCCGCCGTCCTTCTGCATCGACTGTGCGAACACCTCGCGCATCATCAGGAAGCCGCCGGTGAGGTTGTTCGCGACCACCGCGTCGAAGCCGCGCTTGCTGATCGCGACGAGGGGGGACGGGAACTGCCCGCCGGCGTTGTTCACCAGCGCGTCGACGCGGCCATGCCGCTGCACGATCGCGGCGACCGACGCCTTGACCGCTTCCTCGTCGCGGATGTCGAAGGCGATCGTCTCGCAGCGCCCGCCGTCGGCGGCGATCTCCGCAGCCACGCCGTCCAGCCTGGACGCCGTGCGGCCGCTGATGACGACCAGCGCGCCGAGCGACGCGAGCTCGTGCGCGACGCAGCGGCCGATGCCGCTGCCCCCGCCCGTCACCCAGGCGATGCGGCCGGCGAACAGTCCCGGGCGGAACACGCTCCGGTAACGGGGGGTCGGCTGGGGATCCGGGGCGTCGGGCGCGTGGCTCATGTGCTGGCGGCGGAGCGGGACCGGGTGGGCCCGTATTAGGCATCGGGATGACGTATACGTCAACAGGCTTTCCAACGGTGCAAGGGCTTCCCTAACGGTGACCCAGCGATGCTAAGATGCCGCCCCTGCGCCATTACCCACCGGAGGAATTCCATCATGGACATGCAGCAGTGCACCGAGACGATCCGCGGCAAGGTTGGCGAGGCCAGCGGTCTCGACGCGGTGCTCAAGTTCGACTGCGGCGCCGACGGCGTCATCGTGATCGACGGCAAGTCGGTGCCGAATACGGTCAGCAACGAGAACCGCGATGCCGACTGCACGATCAGCATCAGCCGCGAGAATCTCGAGGCGCTGCTCACCGGCCAGCTCGACTCGATCACGGGCTTCATGACGGGCAAGTTCACCGTCGCCGGCGACATGAGCATCGCGATGAAGCTGCAGCGGGTCGTCTGAGGTGGCGGCGGGGCGGACCGCGACCCGGGCGACGGCCCGGGCTCCGTCCCGCAGGCGGGCGCGGACGCCGGGCGGCGTCGCCCGGACCGCGCGCGAGGTGCTGGCCGCGCACCGTGACGACGCCACGGCCGAGCTTTTCGGCATCACCCAGCTGGTCCGGGAATTCGGCGTGTCGGCTCGCGCCATACGATTCTACGAGGACAAGGGCCTGCTGAGCCCCCGGCGCGTGAACGGGGCGCGGGTCTATACGCGGCGGGATCGGGCGCGGCTGGCCCTGATCCTGCGCGCCAAGGCGATCGGGTCGACGCTCGCCGAGACCAAGCACTACCTCGACCTGTACGGGGCCCGGGGCGAAGGGCGGGTCCAGCAGATGAAATACGTCCTGAGCCGCACCGACACCGCCATCGAGGAACTCGAGCAGCGCCGTGCCCACATCGAGACGACCCTGGCCGAACTGCGGCTGATAAACGACACCGTACGGGCGCACCTCGCCGGCAAGGCCTGACGCCGGCCGCGCGGAGTAGTATCGTTAGGGTTGCCGGGACGTCGGCATCGAGGTGGGGCACATGATCGGCGGCGCAGGCAAGGGACCAGGGCGCGAGGACGCCTGGCCCGTCATCGAGGAACTGGAAGATCCCGTGGAGGCGGAACTGGTCAGTCCGGCCAGCCTGCTGCGCTTCCTCGGCGAGACCAGCCACGTCTCGGAAGCCGGGGAGCCCGAGCCGGCCCGATCGGAACCCGTCCCCCGGATCACGCGCATGCCGGAGGGGGTCCGTGTCGAGGAGCGGCGCTTCGGCCGTGCCGTCGCCCAATGGATCCTCCAGGTTCGCTGCGAGTGCGGCCGCCGCTGGTTCGAGGTCGAGGAGATCGACACCGCCAAGTGCCCGAAGTGCGGCATGCTCGTCTACGTGGACATGGAAGCACGCACCCGCCCAAGCCGGCGGACGCCCTGACGGACCCCCTATGAGGGCGGCCTTGCTGCGAGGATGGCTCGCGACGGTATGTCTCGCACTCGCGTCGTGCGCCGGCTTGCCCCACGGCGATCCGTTGCAGGTCTCGGTGGCCGGCATCGACTCGCTCCCCGGCGACGGCCTCGAGGTGCGCATGGCGCTCAAGCTGCGCGTGCAGAACCCGAACGATGCTC
>CAZRKS010000041.1:0-16269 GCA_964600315.1 uncultured Steroidobacteraceae bacterium
TCGTGTACTTCACGCCGCTGATCGGCGGCTGGCTCGCCGACAACTACCTCGGCCAACGCAAGTCCGTGATCATCGGCGGCTTGCTCATGGCGGTCGGCCAGTTCACCCTCGCCTCCGCCATCCCGGGCAACCTGAGCCTGTTCTACGTCGGCCTCGTGATCCTCGTGCTGGGCAACGGCTTCTTCAAGCCGAACATCTCGACGATGGTCGGCGACATGTACGAGGAAGGCGATGCGCGGCGCGACGGCGCGTTCACGATCTTCTACATGGGCATCAACGCCGGCGCGTTCCTCGCGCCGCTGGTCTGCTCCACGCTCGGCGAAGATCCCGCCTACGGCTGGCGCGCCGGCTACTTCGCGGCCGGCGTCGGCATGGTGCTGTCGGTGATCATCCAGCTCGCGCTCGCACAGCGCTACCTCGGCGACATCGGCAGGGTCCCGGCCGCGCACCGCGCACTCGCCCAGTCCGGCGGCAAGCACGAGCCCCTCACGTCCGACGAAGTGGACCGCCTGCGCGTGATCTTCATGCTGTTCGTGTTCGTCGTCCTGTTCTGGGCGGCGTTCGAGCAGGCGGGCGGCCTGATGAACATCTACGCCGACGAGAAGACGGACCGCATGGTCGGCGCGTTCGAGGTGCCGGCGGGATGGTTCCAGTCGCTGAACCCGCTCTTCATCGTCGTGCTGGCGCCGATCTTCTCCACGGTCTGGGGCAAGCTCGGCAAGATGGGCCGCAATCCCGCCACGCCGCGCAAGATGGTGCTCGGCCTCATCCTCACGGGCATCGGCTTCCTCGCCATGGTCGCCGCAGCGCTGCAGTCCGCCGCCGGCGAGAAGGCCGCGATGTCCTGGCTCGTGATCGCCTACTTCTTCCACACGACGGGCGAACTCTGCATCTCGCCGGTCGGCCTCTCCATGGTGACGAAGCTCGCGCCGCTCCGGCTCGCCTCGCTCATGATGGGCGTGTGGTTCATGATCAACTTCGTCGCGAACTGGCTCGCCGGCATCATCGGCTCGTTCGCCGAGAGCCTCGGCGAGCTCACGATCTTCGGCGGCCTCGCCGGGACGCTGTTCGTGTTCGCCGTGGTTCTCTGGCTGCTCTCGGGCACGCTCGTGCGCTGGATGCACGGCGCCGAGCAACTGAAACACGCATAGCACAGGTCGAGGTTGCCATGGTCCGTGATGCCATCCGCCGCGCCCGCTCGGTGGGCGCCGCCGTCGCCATTTTCGCCGTGCTGCCGGCCGCCAGCGCCGCCGCCGAGACCGCCGACGAGTTTGTCGCGCGGGTCAACCGCGAGCTGGCCGCCCGGGATTTGGAGCTGAATGCCGCCGGCTGGACGCAGGCCACCTACATCACGGTGGACACGCAGTACCTGAACGCGCAGGCGAACGAACGCGAGCTCGAGGCGCTGAGCCGTCTGATCGAGGAATCGAAGCGCTTCGCAGGCCAGCCCATGAGTCCGGCGACGCGGCGCGCGCTCCAGCTCTTGAAGCTGAAAGCGTCGGCTCCTGCGCCGGACGATCCCGCGAAACGCGCCGAGCTCGCGGGACTCCTCGCCGGCATGGAAGCGAAGTACGGCTCGGCGAAGTACTGTCCACACGGCCCGGAGTCGTGTCGCAACGAGACGCAGCTCAAGGCCGTCATGGAAACGAGCCGCAACTACGACGAGCTGCTCGACGCCTGGCGGGGCTGGCACGACGCCGCGGGCCCGCTGCGCCAGGACTATGCCCGGTTCGTGACCCTCGCCAACGAAGGCGCGCGCCAGCTCGGCTACGCGGACCTCGGCGCGATGTGGCGCTCGGGCTACGACATGCCCGCGGACGACTTCGAGCGCGAGGCCGCGCGACTCTGGAACCAGCTGCAGCCCTTCTACGGCCAGCTGCACTGCTACGCGCGAGGCAAGCTCGCGCAGCACTACGGCGCGGACAAGGTCCCCGCCGGCAAGCCGATCCCCGCCCACCTGCTCGGCAACCTGTGGGCGCAGCAGTGGGACGCCGTGTACGACCTCATGGAGCCCTACCCCGGCGCGGGCAACGTGGACGTCGGTGCGGCTCTGGTGCAGCAGGGCTACGACGCCGTGCGCATGACGCAGTCGGCCGAGGCGTTCTACCGGTCGATCGCGTTCCCGGCGCTGCCGGCGACGTTCTGGGAGCGCTCGATGCTCACCCGGCCGCGCGACCGCGAGGTGCAGTGCCACGCGAGCGCGTGGCAGATGGACGGCAAGGACGACGTCCGCATCAAGATGTGCATCCGCCCGACGGCCGACGAACTGCGCACCATCTATCACGAGATGGGCCACGTCTATTACTACCTCGCCTATCGCGACCAGCCGAACCTGTTCCAGGCCGGCGCGCACGACGGCTTCCACGAGGCCATCGGCGACACGGTGACGCTCTCGATGACTCCGGCCTACCTCGCGAAGGTCGGTCTCGCGCCCACAACGCCGCAGAGCCGCGAGTCACTCATCAACCAGCAGATGCGCATGGCGCTGCAGAAGATCGCCTTCCTGCCGTTCGGCAAGGTGATCGACGAGTGGCGGTGGAAGGTCTTCGCGGGCGAGGTGACGCCGGCGGACTACGAGTCTACGTGGTGGGCGATGCGCGAGAAGTACCAGGGCATCGCGCCGCCGGTGGCGCGCAGCGAGACTGACTTCGACCCGGGCGCGAAGTTCCACGTCCCGGCCAACTACCCGTACACCCGCTACTTCCTGTCCTTCGTCCTGCAGTTCCAGTTCCAGAAGGCGCTCTGCGACGCCGCGGGCTTCAAGGGCCCGCTCGCCGAGTGCTCGATCTACGGCAGCGAAGCCGCCGGCAGGAGGTTCGCGGCGATGCTGGCCAAGGGCGCGAGCCAGCCGTGGCAGGACACGCTGTACGATCTGACCGGCACGCGCAGCATGGACGCCGCCGCGATCCTCGAGTACTTCGCGCCGCTGCGGGCGTGGCTCGCCGAGCAGAACAAAGGCCAGACGTGCGGGTGGTGATCGCTCAGACGAAACCTCAGGCGAAGCCGAGGAACAGCGCGAGGGCCCGGTTGACAGCCAGCATCGCGTCGTCGTCGACGGCGCCCACGACGCGACCGATCTTCGCGCGAGGTACCGTCTGCGCCTTGTCGACCATCACTTGCGATCGACGACCGAGGCCGTTTTCGTAACCGGGCTCCAGCGTGACGCGGAACAGCGGCGTCGCCGGCAACTCGCTCGTGATCGGCAGGATCGTCACCGACGGGTGCCTGTCGAACAGGTCCGACTGGATGACGAGCGCGGGCCGCGGCTTGCCGTAATCGCCTGAGAGCGCAACCGTCACGACGTCGCCGCGCCTCATCGCCAGCCGCGTCGATCTGCCGCATCCTGCAGCCAATCGAGCACCCCGGCCTCGGTGGCATCCTTCGCGAGACTGAGCGACTGCCTCCGGCATTCGGCCGCGAACCCTCGTCGGCGCGCATCGGGCACCCAGATCTGGATCGGTCGCAGGCCGGCCGAGCGCATGGCCGACCGATACTTCGCGACTCTTTCAGCAACCTTCGAACGCATGCCCTGGCCCGTCGACGATCCGTTACATGTAACAACATAGCCGCACGCGCTCGGTGACGCAACGCGTCCCTTGCCGATTGCACCGATCTGGTCTCCAATGCCGCAACTTCGCGTCGGGAAAAAACGCCAATGAACCAGTCCGTCGCTCCTCAGCTCACCTTCCGCGCCATTGCGCTCGCCGTCGTGCTGGCCATGATCCTAGCCGCCGCGAACACCTACCTCGGCCTCTTCGCCGGCATGACCATCGCGTCCGCCATTCCGGCGGCGGTGGTCTCGATGGCCGTGCTGCGCGTGCTCGGCGGCGGCGGCATCCTCGAGAACAACATCGTGCAGACCGGCGCCTCGGCGGGCTCCTCGATCGCCTCCGGCGTGATCTTCACCATCCCGGCGCTGGTGATCCTCGGCCACTGGACCGACTTCCGCTACCTGTGGGTGCTGGCGATCGCGGGGCTGGGCGGGATCCTCGGCGTGTTCTTCTCGGTGCCGCTCAGGCGCGCGCTGATCGTCGACCAGGGACTCGCATTCCCGGAGGGCAAGGCCGCGGCGGAAGTGCTCAGGACCGGCGAGAACCCGGCGCAGGGCGTGAAGATCCTCGGCCTCTCCGCGCTCGGCGGAGGATTCGCGAAGCTCGCGGCCGGCAGCGGTTTCCGTCTCTTTCCGGACACTGCGGCGGCCGCGACCTGGGTCGGCAAGGGCATCGCGTTCATGGGCACGAACCTCTCGCCGGCGCTGCTCGGCGTCGGCTACATCGTCGGGCTCAACATCGGCGTGCTCGTGCTCATCGGCGGCATGCTCTCCTGGAACGTCGCCATCCCGATCTACAGCGCGTTCTTCCTGGACGGCAACCCGGGGCTCGCGGCGAGCCTCGCCGGCGCGAGCGCGGAGGACGCGGCGGGTGCAATCTGGTCCGCACAGATCCGCTACCTCGGCGTCGGCGCGATGCTGGTGGGCGGCGTGTGGGCGCTGATCTCGATCCGCAGCTCGCTCGTCTCTGGCATCCGCAGCGGCCTCGCGGCCGCGCGCGCCGGCGCGGCCACGTCCGTGGCGCACACCGAGCGGGACCTGCCGATGCAGGCGATCCTGACCGGCATGCTGCTCTTCACGCTGCCGCTGTTCGTGCTCTACCAGAACATCGTCGGCAGCGTCGCGGTGAGCCTGCCGATGACGATCATCATGATCGTCGCCGGGTTCCTGTTCTGCTCCGTGTCGGCCTACATGGCCGGGCTGGTGGGCTCGTCGAACAATCCGGTGTCCGGCATCACGATCTGCACGATCCTCTTCGCGTCGCTGGTGCTGCTCCTGCTCATGGGCCGCGGCGCGGCGCTCGGCCCGGTCGCGGCCATCATGATCGGCGCGGTCGTGTGCTGCGCGGCGTGCATCGGCGGCGACAACCTGCAGGACCTCAAGTGCGGTCACCTCGTCGGCGCCACGCCGTGGAAGCAGCAGGTGATGCTCGCGATCGGCGCCGCCTCGAGCGCGCTCGTGATGGCGCCGGTGCTGAACCTGCTGCTCAAGGCCTATGGCATCGGGGTGCCGACCCCCGAGCACCCGGACCCGCTGCTCGCGCCGCAGGCGACGCTCATGGCGTCGGTCGCCAAGGGCATGTTCGGCGGCCACCTGCCGTGGGGCATGGTCTCGATCGGCGGCCTGATCGGCGCCGCCGTCATTGCCTGGGACCAGTGGCTCGCGAAGCGCGGCTCGACGTTCCGCGCCCCGGTGCTCGCGGTGGCGGTCGGCATCTACCTGCCGCTCGAGCTCTCCGTGCCGATCTTCCTCGGCGGGCTCGTCGCGCACCTCGTCGAGCGCCGGTTGGGCCACGGCGAGGACGCGGAGCGCGCCGGCCGCAACGGCATGCTGTACGCGGCGGGCCTCATCACCGGCGAGGCGCTCATGGGCATCGTCATCGCGATCCCGATCGTGCTGTCGGGACGTGCGGACGTGCTCGCGCTCGCCGACGGGCTGCAGTTCGGCGGATGGCTCGGCCTGCTGGTCGTCGGCGGGCTGGCGGTGGGGCTGTACCGGACGGCGATCGGGCGCGCGTGACGGCCTCGGTCGAGCGTGACCCGCGGCTGCGACTGAAGATCGTCGCGGCGTACGCGGCGATCTATTTGATATGGGGCTCGACGTTCCTGGTCGTGCGGCTCGGCGTGCTCGAGCAGCCGCCGCTGCTGTTCGCAGGCGCGCGCTTCCTGTTCGCGGGCACGCTGCTCGCGCTGGTGAGTGTCTTGCTGCGCGAGCGTTTCCCGGTTGGCGCGCGCGAGTGGCGCTGGCGGAGTGACGGGCTGTAGGCTATGGGCTGTAGGCTGAAGGCTGTAGATCGGAGGTGCGGTGGACCCTCTGGCCACAGCCCACAGCCCACAGCCCATAGCCCATAGCCCATAGCCTACAGCCGGCGGGCCACCGCCCGCCTCACTTCCCTGCGGTGAAGATCTCGATCCGCCCGTTCGAGCCGATCACGCTCGACGCGGCCCACGACACGAGGCTCACGATCAGCGCCGCGCCCACCGCCGTCCAGAATCCGGAGATCGAAAAACCGGGCACGATCCACGCGACGAGCGCGACCATCCCGGCGTTCAGCACCAGCAGGAACAGGCCGAGCGTGACCACGGTGAGCGGCAGGGTGAGGATGAACGCGAGCGGACGCACGAAGGCGTTGACGACCCCGAGCAGGATGGCCGCGACGATCAGCTTCGCCGCCGACTCGAAGTGCAGGCCATCGAGAATCTCGCTCGCTACCCAGAGGCCCAGCGCCGTGATCGCCGCACGCAGCAGGAATCCGACCATCGCATCCCCTCTTTGCAGGCGAACGGCCCGCGCCCGTTGACGTGGGGCGCATGGTAATGGAATCTGCCGGCCCCACCAATTCCAACACCCCCGGGGAGACCGCATGGAACTCGTCGCCGTCGTGATCGCGCTCGCGCTGCTGGAATTCGTCGTGTTCGGCATGCTGGTGGGCCGGGCGCGCGGCCGTTACGGCATCAAGGCTCCGGCGACGAGCGGCCACGAGATCTTCGACCGGTACTTCCGCGTGCACTACAACACGATGGAACTGATGGTGGTGTTCGTGCCGGCGCTGTGGCTCTTCGGACTGTTCGTGAGCCCGCTCTGGGGCGCCGCTCTCGGCGCCGTCTATCTCGTCGGGCGGATCGTCTACCTGCGCAGCTACGTCGCCGATCCTGCGAAGCGCGAGTTCGGCTTCGGCATGAGCGTGCTGCCGATCCTCGTCCTGGTGGTCGGCGCGTTGATCGGCGCCCTGCGCGCGCTGTAGATCAACCGGCCTTGCGGCTCTGCAGGCGGCTGCCGACCGCGACGGCCGTCTCTGCGCCGGCCAGCAGTTCGATCAGGGCCAGCGCGAATTCGATGGCCGTGCCGGGCCCGCGCGACGTCACCACCTTGCCGTCCACGACCACCGGCTCCTCGCTGAGCCGGAGGCCGGGTGCCGAGTCCGGACGCAGGAACCCCGGGAAGCTCGTCGCGCTGCGGTCCGCGAGCAGCCCCGCGTGCGCGAGCACGCCGGGCGCCGCACAGATCGCCGCGGTGTAGCGTCCCTCGGCGGCGAAGCGCTGCAGCAGGGTGACGACCCGCGCATCGCGCGCGAGGTGGTCCGCGCCCGGCATGCCGCCCGGCAGCACGATCATGTCGTAGTCCGCGGCCTGCACGTCCCCGAGTTCGCGGTCCGCCTCGACGGCGATGCCGTGCGATCCGGTGACCCGACGGCCGGCGAGCGACGCGGTGTGCACCTCGATGCCGGCGCGGCGCAGCAGGTCGACGATGGTGACGGCCTCGATCTCCTCGAAACCCTCGGCCAGCGGTACCAGGACGCGCGCCACGGGATCCGCCGTTCGCGCAGGCTCAGCGAGAGCCCGCCAGCGCGACGTGACGCCCGAGGTCGCGGTCGCGCAGGTACTGCAGCGCCGAGCGCACCGCCGGGTCGTTGCCAACCTCGGGGTCAAACGAATGCGGCGACGGCCGCGCGACGGTCGCGAGCCGGACGTCGGGCTCGAGCCCGCGCTCCTGGATCGAGCGGCCCGACGGCGTGAAGTAGCGCGAGGTCGTGAGCTTGAGCGCTTCGCCGTTGCTGAGGGGCATGACCGTCTGCACCGAGCCCTTGCCGAAGGTGCGCTCGCCCATGAGCGTCGCACGGCCGTGGTCGCGCAGCGCGCCGGCGACGATCTCCGCGCCCGACGCCGAGCCGTGATCCACCAGCACGACCACGGGCGCCCCCTGCAGCAGGTCGCCCTCGCTCGCGTCCATCTCGAAACGCGATTCGGCCGTGCGGCCGTCGGCCCGCACGATGAGCCCGGAGTCGAGGAAGCTGTCGGCCACGCCGACCGCCGACTCGAGCACGCCGCCCGGGTTGTCGCGCAGGTCGAGCACCAGGCCGCGCAGCGGCGCGTCGGCGGACGTCTGCAGTGCGAGGATCGCCCCGTCGAGGTCGCCGGGCGTCGAATCGCTGAAGTGCGTGATGCGCACGTAGCCGTAGCGGCCGGGCAGGGCCAGGGCCTGCACGGTGTGCACGTGCACCTCCGAGCGCTCGAGTTCGAGCCGCAACGGCGCCGCCGCGCCCTTCCGCGACAGCAGGATCTCGACCCGCGAACCGGCGAGTCCGCGCATCTGCTCGATGGTCGCATCGAGGGCGCCGGTCTCGACCGGGCGGCCATTCACCTCGAGCAGCACGTCGCCGGACCGCACGCCCGCGCGCGCGGCCGGCGAGCCCTCGATCGGCGCGATGACCACGACCCGGCCATCCTGCTCACCGATCTCGATCCCGACGCCGGAGTAGCTGCCGGCCGTGCTGACCTGCATCTCGCCGTACTCGGCGGCGTCGAGGAACGCGGAATGCGGGTCGAGGCTCTCGACCAGTCCTTCGACCGCCGCCTGCTCCAGTGCGCCGGGGGCGACCGGGTCGACGTATTCGCGCCGCACGTGCTCAGCCACCTCGTCGAGCAGCGGGTGACCCGAGTCCTGCTGACGCGGCGAGGCCCCGACCGCGGGCGGGGGCGAGGGCATTGCGGCGTGGCGGTCCGCGAGCACGCCGCGCACGAGCACGAGTCCGGCGCCGATCGCGACGCCGGCCAGGACGGAAAGCAGGATGTGGACTCGTTCGGTCACGGTCACAGGGTCAGGGTGCCTGCGCCGATATTACCCGAGGAGATCGCGGATCACCTGATCGAGGGGGGTCGGCCGGCCAATCGAGAAGCCCTGGCCGTACTCGACGCCGAGCCGGCGGGTGATGTCGTGGATCTGCTCGCTCTCGACGCATTCGGCGACGGTGGCGAGCCCCATGGCGCGGGCCAGCTGGACGATCGCGCTCAGCATGGCCTGCGAGCGGTCGTCGCCGACCACGTCGCGCACGAAACTGCCGTCGATCTTGAGCGTCGTCACCGGCAGCGTCTTCAGGTAGGTGAGCGAGCTCAAGCCGCGGCCGAAATCGTCGAGCGCGACGCCGAAACCGAGCTCGCGCAGGCGCCGGATCAGCGACTCGGCGCGGACGATGTTGGCGACCGCCGCCGTCTCGGTGACTTCGAAGGTCAGCAGCCGCGGCGGCAGCTTGCTGCCCCGCAGGGCACTCTCCAGGAACCCCGCGAAGTCCTGGTCGCCGAGCGACTGGCCCGAGATGTTCACGGCGAAGCAGGCGCCGCGCCGCTCCAGTTCGACGGCGTGCTCCTCCAGCGTGGCGAGCACGTGACGCACGACCCAGCGGTCGATCGCCGGGGCGAGCTGGTAGCGCTCGGCCGCCGACAGGAACTTGTCCGGCGAGATGCTCTGACCGCTCTCGTCGGTCATGCGCAGCAGCAGTTCGAACTTCGCACCCGCGGCGGCACCGTGCAGCGGCACGATCGGCTGGGCCTCGAGCCGGAAGCGATCCTGCTCCAGGGCCCGGCGCAAAGTTCCGACCAGGGTGACGTCGGTGTAGCGGCGCACGATGCTCTGGTCGCTCTCCTCGTAGATCTCCACGCGGTCGCGCCCGCGGTCCTTCGCCGCCTTGCAGGCGATCTCGGCCGCCGCGAGCGCGTGCGACAGGGGATGCTTGCTCTCCGCGACGCGCGCGACGCCGAAGCTCGCCGAGACCTCCACGTTCTGCCGGCCGGCGGCGAACGCCATGCGGTCGAGCCCCTCGCGCAGGTTCTCGGCGATGCTCTGCGCCGTCTCCAGCGTGGCGTCGCCGACGAAGAGCGCGAACCGGTCGCCGGAGATGCGCGCAGCGAGCATGCGCGGCGTGAGGCTGCGGCGGATGGCGTCCGCGACGCGCACGATCACCTCGTCGCCCACGTGCATGCCGAGGTTCTCGTTCAGCACGTGCAGGCGGTCGATGTCGACGTAGATCACGCAGTTGTTCGAGCGCAGCGCCTCGGGCGTGAGCAGCGACTGGGCGCGCTTCTCGAAGGCGGGACGGGTGAGCAGGCCCGTGGTCGGGTCGTAGGCGTTCATCAGGATGTACGCCACGCGACGCGCGAGCAGCTCGACGAGCCGCACCTGCCGCAGGTCGAAGTCGGGTGCGGCCGGCGCCTTGAAGAGCGCGAGGATGCCGAGCACGCGCTGCGCGCCGTGCATCACCGGGCAGGAGAGGATCTTGTACGGCACGGCGCCGAACTGCCCGCCGGCGCCGGGACTGTTCGACGTCAGCGCCTGGCGGTGCAGCTGCGTCCAGGCGAGCAGCGGCCGGTGCGACTTCGTCAGCACCTCGGCCCCGAGACGCGGAGCCGTGCCGTGCCCCGTGCGACACACGGCGATGTTCTTGTCCGGAATGAGCAGCGCGCCGACGCTGCAGCCGAGATGATCCACGCATCCCTGCAGCAGCTGCGCGAAATCGTCGGTGGTCTCGCCGCCCATCGCGTCGCCCTGCGCAGCGCCGAGCAGCAACTCGAGGTCGCGGTCACGCGTGAGCAGGCTGCGCTGCAGGTCGCCGATGCTGTACTGCGCCGCGAGTTCGCGCTGCAGGCACTCGAGCGCCGGGCGCAGCAGGCCCTGCACCAGCGAGAACGGCCGAGCTTCGCCGCGCGACGGCGATTCGCGCGACAGGATGCCGACCGTGCCGAGCAGGCCGCCCCCGGCATCGCGCAGCAGGAAGACGTGCGCCGAGTGGTCGCGGTCCACGGATTCGGTGAAACCGTCCTCGGCCGGGGCGTCGCCGAGCTGACGTGCGAGCGTCTCCTGAATGAGGCGATGCAGTTCGGAGGACTCGAGGCCGTCGTTCAGCCACACGGGCAGGCCCATGCGGTCATAGATCGCGATCGACTGCGCGCGCGGCATCAGCATCTTGATGAGCTGGCCGTACGGGTCCAGCGACGTGACGCTGATGGGCGCCGGCGCGTCGGCGAGCGCCTCGATGATCTGCATGGCCTGATCCATTGGTTTGCCAGGGTCCTGTTCGCTCGCGCGGATCTTCCCCGATCGAGCGCCCCGGAACCTTGACGCGCGCCTCAGTCCCGGGGGGCTGCGCCGGCCTCCCGGGCCTCGGCAGGGCGATGCGACATAACGCAGGTCAACGGCGCTGCAGCCAGTTCTCGGGATCGACCGGCTGGCGCCCGCGGCGGACCTCGAAGTAAAGGGCCGGCTGGTTGTGGCCGCCGGAATCGCCGACCGAGCCGATCACGTCGCCGCCACTCACGGATTCGCCCACCTTGCGGAACAGCTCCTCGTTGTGGCCGTACAGGCTCAGGTAGCCCCCGCCGTGGTCCAGCACGATCATGAGGCCCATGCCCGGGAGCCAGTCGGCGTAGACGACGCGGCCGGCGTAAGGGGCCCGCACGCGCGCACCGCGCTCGGTGCCGATCAGCATGCCCTGCCAGCGCAGGGACCCGCCGGCCCGGGGCTGACCGAACCGGGCGAGCACCCGGCCCTGCTGAACGGGCCAGGGCAGCTTGCCCTTCAGCGGCTCGAAGGGCGCCTGCCGGGCCACCGGCGCGCTCTCGAGCGCCTTGCGCAGGTCCGCAATCAGCTTCTCGAGCGAGCGCGCCTGGGACTGGAGTCGCTCGAGTTGGCCGCCCCGCGTGCGGATGTCGCTGTTGATGGCCGCCACCGCCTTCGTGCGCTTCTCCTGGGCCGAGCGCAGCGCGGCCACCTCACGCTCCTGCGCGGCCTCGAGCTCCGCGAGGCGTTCGTGTTCGGCGGTGATCTGCTCCCGGACCCGTTTCAGCAGCTCGAGCTGTTCGCGGATGCCGGAGATGCGGGCCGCGCGCGCCCGCCCGAAGTAACCGTAGTACTCGAGGATCCGCCCGAAAGTCGCGGGATCCTCCTGGTTCAGCAGCAGCTTGATCTGCTCCTCGCGGCCGTTCACGTAGGCCGCCTTGAGCTCGCCCGCGAGCGCGCCGCGCTCGCCCGCGAGGCGCTTCTCGAGCGCCGCCTGTTCCGCCTCGAGGTCCCGCAGGCGGGCCTCGCTCGCAATGCGCTGCGCGCGGATCTCATCGAGTTGCCTGCGGGCCGCCTGCACGCCGAGTTCCGCATCGCGCAGCTGCACGCTCATCCGGTCGCGCTTCTCGATGTCCTCGTTGACCGCCTGTCGAACCCTCTCGATGCGCGAGTTGACCTTGCGCAGCTCCGCCTCCTTCTGCGCGGGGGTCGCCTTGCTCTCGGCCCGTGACGGCGCCGGGCTCCCGAGCCAGACGGCCGCGACTGCGAGCAGGATCGAGGCCGCCCAGGCGGGCAGGCGCGGCGACGGAACGCGTCCGGAACGGGGGGAGCGGTGGCGGAGCATGCCTCGACCGGGCTTCCAGGGGATGGCAGGCCGGCAGTCTAGCGTGTCGGACGGGCTGCTATAATCCGCGATCCTTTTCCCCGGCCCCGTCTCATGGACCGTTTCCTGGAATACGCGCTGCGGCACCCGTTCCTGCTGGGAGCCACGGTGGTGGTGGCCCTCGCCGCGCTCGCCTACGAGTTGAGCCGCGCCCGCAGCGCCGGGCAGGCGGTGGGGCCGCTCGATGCCGTGCGCCTGCTGAACCAGGGCGCCGTGCTGGTCGACGTCCGGACCGAGGCCGAGTTCGACGGCGGCCACGTGATCGACGCGAAGCACGTTCCACAGGACGAGCTCGCGCAGGGCGGCGAGTTGCTGAAGAAGTATCGCGACAAGGTCGTCATCACCTGCTGCGAGAGCGGCATGCGTTCCGGCGCGGCGGCCCGCGTGCTGCAGGCCCAGGGTTTCGCGCGTGTGGTGAACCTGCGCGGCGGCCTGCAGGCCTGGCGATCCGAGAACCTGCCGCTGGTCAAGACCGGCGCCAAGGGCAAGTGAGAGTGCACGGATGATGACCGGCGCAGGCGACGTGGTGATGTACTCGACGGGCTGGTGCCCGTACTGCGACCGCGCGCGCGCCCTGCTCGAGCGCAAGGGCGTCGGGTTCCGCGAGGTCAAGGTCGACGCCGATCCCGCCGAGCGCCAGGTCATGCTTGCGCGGAGCGGCGGCCGTCGCACGGTGCCGCAGATCTTCATCGGCGACCGCCACGTCGGCGGCTTCGACGACCTCTATGCCCTCGACAAGGCCGGCGAGCTCGACGAGCTGCTCGGACGCGCCTGAGAATTCCAGCCTATCCACAGGACGACCACATGAACCAGCCGATGCCCCCGACCCAGCCCGCCGTGGACCCGAACGCGCCGGTGATCAATCCCCAGGCCGTCTACATCAAGGACTGCTCCTTCGAGGCGCCCACCGGCCCGTTCGTGACCGCGGCGGACAGCGCGCCGACGGTGAGCCTCAACCTCTCGACGCGGGCGAGCGCCATCGCCCAGGACCTGCACGAGGTCGTCGTGCAGGTGAACCTCGAGGCCAAGGCCGGCGACAAGACCGTCTGGCTGCTCGAGCTGCAGCAGGCCGGCGCGTTCATGATCCGCAATCTCTCGGCGAACGATCTCGGCCAGGTGCTCGCCATCGTCGCGCCGAATTACCTGCTGTCCTTCGCCCGCTCGACCGTCGCCGACCTGGTGAGCAAGGGCGGGTTCCCGCCGTTCCTGCTGCCGCTCGTCACGTTCGAGGGCCTGCATGCGCGTGCGCAGCAGCAGCAGGCTCCGGCCGCCTCGGTGAACTGACCGGCCACCGCCATGACGGCCTCCACCGAAGGCGCGGCTGCGGGACGGAAGGCGTCCGTCGCCGTGCTCGGTGCGGGGTCCTGGGGCACGGCGCTGGCCGTGCACCTGGCGCGCACGGGTCACCGTGCCATCCTGTGGGGCATCGTCACGGACGAGCTCACGGCCATGGCCCGCGACCGGGTCAACGCCCGCTACCTGCCCGGCGTGGCGCTACCCGACGGTCTCGAGATCGCGCACGACATTGCGCGGGCCGTGACGCAGGCGGACTGGCTGCTGGTCGTGGTGCCGAGTCATGCGTTCCGCGAGGTGCTCGAGCGCATTCGGCCGCTCATGCGACCAGGACAGCGCGTGGCGTGGGCCACCAAGGGTTTCGAACTCTCGAGCGGCAAGCTGCCGCATGAAGTCGCCGACGACGTCCTCGGGCCCGGCGTGCCGACGGCGGTGCTCTCCGGGCCGACGTTCGCCCGAGAGGTCGGGGCGGGCCTGCCGAGCGCGCTCACCGTCGCGTCCCGTGACAGCGATTACGCCATGGACCTGGCGCGCAGCATCTCGGGCGCGCAGTTGCGGGCCTATGCGTCGCACGACATGACGGGTGTCGAGGTCGGCGGCGCCGTCAAGAACGTGCTCGCCATCGGCGCGGGCGCCTCCGACGGCCTCGGTTTCGGGGCCAACACGCGCGTCGCGCTCATCACGCGCGGGCTCGCCGAGATGATGCGCCTCGGCGTCGCGCTCGGCGCGAAGCGCGAGACGTTCATGGGTCTGGCGGGCCTCGGCGACCTCGTGCTCACCTGCACCGACGACCAGTCGCGGAACCGCCGCTTTGGCCTGCTGCTCGCCGCCGGCAAGACCCGGGAGGAGGCCCAGGCCGAGATCGGACAGGTGGTCGAGGGCGTGATGGCGGCGCGCGCCGTCCATGACGTCGCGACCCGTCTCGGCGTCGACATGCCGATCAGCGAGCAGGTCTATCGAGTGCTGTACGAAGGCGCGCCGGCCCGCGAGTCGGTCCAGGCACTGATGATGCGCCGGATCACGACCGAGACGAGCTGACCAACCCCTGCTGCCGCCCGAAGACACGAAGCGCAGCGTCGCACCCCGACGGCCACGACGGGTTTAGAATCGGGGCGAATCATTCGCGCGCCTTCCGGGGGATTCGAACATGCTGCGCGTCAAACACCTGCTGGCCCGCAAAGGGAAAGAGATCTGGTCCGTGGACGCAGACGAGCCGGTCCTCGAGGCGATCCAGATCATGGCCGACCGTCACGTGGGCGCGCTGCCGGTGTTGCGCGACCGCGAGCTGGTCGGTGTCGTCTCGGAGCGCGACTACGCACGCAAGGTCATCCTGCTCGGCCGGTCCTCCGACGAGACGCCCGTGTGGCAGATCATGTCCACGCCGGTCGTTACGGTGTCGCCCGACGAAGACGTGCGCCGCTGCATGGAGATCATGACGGAGCGACGCATCCGCCACCTCCCGGTGGTCGACGGCGGAACGATGGTCGGACTGATCTCGATCGGAGACCTCGTGCGCGCCGTGATCGAGGAGCAGCAGGAGACGATCCAGCAGCTCGAGCGGTTCATCACCGGCTGAGGGGCCGCGGCGAGCGGCAGCGGGCGAAAAAAAAGCGCCCTCCGGAGAGGGCGCAATCAGGGGGAGATCGGTCTCGACCTGGGCGCGGCGCTTCGGCGCCGCGGCTCAGGCCGCGGTCTTGCGGACGGCGCGCTTCGCCTTGCGGGCGCGCGGCGCGCGGGCCTTCGGCAGCTCTTCCTCTTCCTTTTCGACGAGCTTGCCGTAGAGCTGGCTGCCGACCTTGCGCACATCGCCGCCGGCCTCCTTGATGATGTCGACCGCGCGGCTACGCTCGCCGGCGATGCGCTCGCGCGTGGCCTTCAGCATTTCCGCCTGGTCGCGCACCAGCTCGAGCACGCTCTCGGCGCGGGCGGCGCGCTCGAGTCGGGCGGCCGTGGCGGTCAGCGCCGAGGTGATGACCTCGGACTGCAATTCGATCAGGCTCTGCGCGGTGTTCTGCGAGATGGTCGCGAGGCGCTGGCCGGAATGCGCGATCGCGCGCACGGGCGCCTTGAACGACTTGACGCGGCCGGCCGACTTCACGGCCGCCTCGCGCACGGTCTCCATGGGATCGGCGCCGAACTTGCGGGCCCGATCGGCCAGCGTCTGCGTCCGCTCGGTCAGGTAGTCCTTGATCTGGGTGAACATCGTCTGAACTCCGGGAATTTGTGCAGTGCACCAATTGTTGCAGCGCACAATACACCTTCCCGCGGAAACGTCAAGTAGGGACTCGTCACCGGGCGGATCCCCGCGGTCAGGCGGCGACGTCGTTCCTTTACAATCAGGCAGATGCCCCCCGCTCCGTCCCTCGCCGTGGACTTCTGCGGCCTGAAGCTCGCCTCGCCGATCGTGCTGCTCTCGGGCTGCGTCGGCTTCGGCGAGGAATACACCCGCGTCGCCGGTTTCTCGAACGCCGACGCGGGCGCCATCGTCCTCAAGGGGACCACGCTCGAGCCGCGCCTCGGCAACCCGCCCCACCGCGTCTACGAGACGCCGATGGGCATGCTGAACGCCATCGGGCTGCAGAATCCGGGGGTGGCGCAGGTGGTGGAGCGCATCCTGCCCACGCTCGATTTCGCGGAGACGCGTTTCTTCGCGAACGTCTGCGGGTCGACCATCGAGGACTACGTCGAGGTCACGCGCCGTTTCGACGACTCG
>CAZRKS010000042.1:0-15985 GCA_964600315.1 uncultured Steroidobacteraceae bacterium
ACGCGTAGATGTCGTCGAACAGCGGGTCGAACTCGTTGACGGCCGCGATGCTGTAGGACTGGCGCCCGATCTCCGGGCGGCCGGATCGGCCGACCGGCGGCTTGAGGGGGTAGTCGGCGTCGGTGTTGGGCTCGACGAGGTAGAACTCGAGTTCGGGCGCGACGATCGGCTTCCAGCCCTTCTGCGCGTAGAGGTCGAGCACGTGCCGCAGCACGTAGCGCGGCGCCATCGTGACCGGCCGGCCGTCGTGGTAGAAGCTGTCGTGGATCACCTGCGCAGTGGGTTCCGCGGCCCACGGCACGACGCGCGTCGTGGCCGCGTCGGCTTTGAGCACGATGTCGATCTCCGAGGGGCTGATCGCGCGGTCGTCCTCGGGGTACTCGCCGGTGACGGTCTGCAGGAAGATGCTCTCGGGCATGCGCATGCCCTCGTCCTCGGCGAACTTCACGGCCGGCATGACCTTGCCGCGCGCGATGCCCGCCATGTCGGGGACGATGGCCTCCACCTCGGAGATGCCGTGTTCCTTGAAGAATTGCTGGATGGGCGTGCTCATGCTCGATTTCCTTTGCCGTGCGCCCGCGCCGCCTCGCCGAAGGCGGCGAACAGGGCGCGCGAGAACGCGTTCGTCATCACCTGCCACTCGGGGTGCCACTGCACCGCGAGCGCGAACCCGGGGGCATTGCGCACCCTGAAGCCTTCGATGAGGCCGTCAGGCGCGCGCGCTTCGACCTCGAGGCCGTCGCCGAGCCGCTCGATGCCCTGCGCGTGCAGCGAGTTCACGCTCACGCGGTCGACGCCCGCGAGACTCCGCAGCTGGCCGCCTGCCACGAGTTCGACCTCGTGCGCCGGCGCGTACTGCACCTCGAGCGGCGCGTGCTTGTCCTCGCGATGGTCGAGTTTGCCCGGCACCTCCTGCACCTTCTGCCAGAGCGTGCCGCCGAATGCGACGTTCATCTCCTGGAAGCCGCGACAAACGGCGAACAGGGGCATGCCTGCCTCGATCACGCGCGGGATCATGGGCAGCGTCGTCGCGTCGCGATGCGGGTCGTGCAGCGTATCGGCGTCGCTCTGCGGGCCCGAGTAGCGGCCGGGCTCCACGTTCGACGGGCTGCCGGTGAGCAGGATGCCGTCGACGCTCGCGAGCACCGCGTCGAGGTCCACCTCGTCGCCGAGGGACGGGATCAGCACGGGCACTGCCTCCGCCGCCTCGGCCACGGCGCGAATGTACTTCTCCCCGACGCAGTGAAACGGGTGGGGACCGAGGATGCGACGATCCGCGGGTATGCCGATCAGTGGTTTGCGCCCAGCCACGTTTAAAATCCTAGACGGCCGCCAGCGGCCGGTCGGTTGAGTGCGTAGCGAATTAAACCACAGGGCCGCCCCAGCCGTCGCCAAGCAGCGCAAAAAAACCGCCAAAAAACAACATAAACAAAGAGTTGTGACGCCGGCCAAGGCGCGCTCCGCGCTTGCCGGCGGGCCGGGCGAAGGGCTATGCTCGGCTGACCGGCACGGCTCGACCGTCGCTAAATTTTAAACATTCGGGGAAATCATGCCGCAGATCGCGGATTTCGAGCCGGCGCGCGCCTGGCTACAGCGCCATCCCCAGGTCCTCGCCGTCGACCTGCTGCTGCCGGATCTCATGGGGATCCCGCGCGGCAAGCGCGTGACGGTCGCCGAACTCGAGGGCGTGCATCGCAACGGCCTGCTGTTGCCGGCGTCGATGTTCGCGCTGGACGTGCTGGGCGGCACCGTGCAGGCCACCGGCCTCGGATTCGACGAGGGCGACGCCGACCGGGTCTGCCTGCCTCTGCCCGGCTCGCTCGTCGGCGTGCCGTGGCTCGGCACGCACGTCGCGCAGATGCAGGTGTCCATGCACGAGCACGATCGCCGGCCGTTCTTCGGCGACCCGCGGCACGTGCTCGCGGGAGTGCTCGCCCGGTTCGCGGCGCTGGGCCTGAGACCGGTCATGGCCGTCGAACTCGAGTTCTACCTCGTCGATCGCGAGCGCACGCCGCAGGGTCTCGCGCAGCCGCCACGCCAGCCGCTCACGGGGCGCCGCGAGCACAAGACGCAGATCAACTCGATGGCGGATCTCGACGAGTACTCGGCCGTGCTGGCGGCGATCGACGCCGCCGCTCGGGAGCAGGAACTGCCGACCGGCACGGTGCTCGCCGAATACGGCCCGGGCCAGTTCGAAGTGAACCTGCACCACGTCGACGATGCGCTCCTCGCCTGCGACCACGCGATCCGCCTGAAGCGACTGGTGAAGGGCGTCGCCCTGCAGCACGGCTTCGAGGCGACATTCATGCCGAAACCGTACCGGGACCACGCCGGCAGCGGCGCGCACCTGCACGTGAGCCTAGTCGATGAGACCGGGGTCAACATCTTCGCCGCCGAAGATCCGGCGGGCAGCCCGGCGCTGCGCCACGCGATCGGCGGCCTCGCCGCGACGCTGAACGACTCGATGGCGATCTGCGCACCGACCGCCAATGCCTACCGGCGCTTCCAGCCGGAAGCCTACGTACCGCTCAATCCGAGCTGGTCGGTGAACAATCGCGGCGTCGCCTTCCGCGTCCCGCACGGTCCGCCGGCCAGCCGGCGTGTCGAGCACCGTGTCGCCGGGGCCGATGCGAACCCCTACCTGCTGGCCGCGATCGTGCTGGCCGGCCTGCATCACGGCCTGTCGCAGCAGCTCGACCCCGGCCCGGTGCTGGCGGGCAACGCGTACCGTGACACGACGCCCACGATCCCGCTCAGCTGGCCCGAGGCGCTCGCGGTCTTCGAGCGCAGCGCCTTCGCGCGCGAGTACCTCGGCGAGCGCTTCGCCCGGCTCTATGCTCAGACCCGGCGCGGCGAGATGCAGGATTTCGGCTCCTATGTCTCGCCGCTCGAGCACTCCTGGTACCTGACGACGAGTTGAGCCATGGACCACGTCCGCTCCTACTACGCCGCGTCCGCGCATCCGGCGCCGCTGCGTGAGCCGCTGCGGGGCGAGGTGACCGCCGACGTCTGCGTCGTGGGCGGCGGCATCGCCGGCTGCTCTACGGCGCTCCACCTCGCCGAGCGCGGCTACAGGGTCGTGCTGCTCGAGGGCCAGCGCGTCGCCTGGGGCGCCTCCGGGCGCAGTGGGGGCCAGGCGATCTTCGGTTTCGCGGCCGGGCAGGACAAGCTGGTGGCCCAGGTCGGCAAGGCCGACGCCCGGCGCCTCTTCGATGTCTCAGTCGCCGCGCTCGACCTGCTGCGCGAGCGCGTGGCGCGCCACGCGATCGACTGCGACCTCAACTGGGGCCAGGTGCACGTCGCCATCAAGCCGCGGCACGTCACCGAGTTGCAGGGCTGGCGCGAGGAGCTGGCGAAGGATTACGGCTACGACTCGCCGCGCTGGCTCGATCGCGACGCGATCCGGGCCCTGCTCGCGACCGAGCGCTACGTCGGCGGCCTGTACGATCCGCGCAGCGGGCACCTGCACCCGCTCAACTACACGCTGGGGCTCGCGCGCGCCGCCGAGGCCGCGGGCGCACGCATCTTCGAGGGCAGCCAGGTCATTCGCCTCGAACACGGCGAGCCCGCGACCGTTGTGACGCAGCACGGCCGCGTGCGCGCGCGGCACGTCGCGCTGTGCTGCAACGCCTACGTCGACGACCGCCTCTCGGCGAAGCTGCGCGCGCGGATCATGCCCGTGGGCACCTACATCGTCGCGACCGAGCCGCTCGGGGAGAAGCGCATCACGTCGCTGCTGCGCGACAACGTCGGCGTCACCGACATCAACTGGGTGCTCGACTATTTCCGCCGCTCCGCGGATCACCGGCTGCTGTTTGGCGGACGCGTGAGCTACTCGGGCCTCGATCCGCTCAACACCGAGCGGGCGACCCGCGCGCGCATGCTGAACGTGTTCCCACAGCTCGCCGACGCGAAGATCGAGTACGCGTGGGGCGGCTACGTCGACATCACCATGAGCCGCGCGCCGGATTTCGGACGTCTCGCGCCGAACGTCTATTACCTGCAGGGCTTTTCCGGCCACGGCATCGCGCTCACCGGCGTGGCCGGCCAGCTCGTGGCCGAAGCGATCGCCGGTCAGGCCGAGCGCTTCGACCTGTTCGCGCGACTCGAGCATCGCGACTTTCCGGGCGGCCCGGCGCTCCGGACGCCGGCGCTGGTGCTCGCGATGCTGTGGTTCCGACTGAAGGACCTGCTCTGAATCCGGCCGGCTAGTCCTGCGCGCGGTCCGGCCCCCGGTAGCGCGCCCCACTCGTGCAGGTCTCGTGCACGACGATCATCGACAGCTGCGGCAGCCGCGGCTCGAGTTCCCGCCAGATCCAGCGCGCGAGGTGCTCGCTGGTGGGATTCTCCAGGCCTGGTACGTCGTTCAGGTAGCGGTGATCGAGCCGCTGGAACAGCGGTTCGAAGGCGGCCTTCAGGTCTGCGAAATCCAGCACCCAGCCGAGCGTCGGGTCGACCGGGCCGCTCACGTGGATCTCGACACGGAACGAGTGGCCATGCACCCGCGCGCACTTGTGACCCTCCGGCACGTTCGGCAACCGGTGCGCGCACTCGAGCATGAAGGTCTTGAAGATGTCCACGGGTCCGGCCGCCGTCCGCCTGAAGGGGCGACAGGATGCAAGGACGGGGCTGCGATGTCGAGTGCTGCGCTGCACTGCTATTCTGCATGGCGTGAAATACAGCGAAGTCCTCGCCACGCTCACGCGTGACGGGCAGGAATGGACGGCCGCCGCGCCGGATGAGTGGACGCAGGGACGCACGGTCTTTGGCGGTCTTCAAGCCGCCCTGGTGGTCCGCGCCATGCGCACTGCACTGGGCGAGTCCCGCGAGTTACCGCTCAGGAGCCTCCAGGTGACTTTCGTCGGGCCCATCACGGGGGGCCAGGTCATGCGCTTCAGGCCGCACCTGCTGCGACGCGGCCGCACGGCGATGCACGCGAGCTGCGATTTGCTGGCGGGTGACCACCTCGCCTGCACCGCCATCGGGATTTTCGGCCCGGCCCGCCCCTCACGGGTGACGATCGAGATTCCGCGCCCGGAGGTGGCGCACGACCCGGACGCCCTGCGGGCCCTGCCGCACATTCCAGGCATCACGCCGCCTTTCCTCGAGTACCTCGACCTGCGCTGGACGCCGACGCCGCGCACGACCGCTGGTGAACGTGAGCCGCGCTCCTTCATCTTCGCGCGCCTGCCCGACCCCGATTGCAGCCCCGAGGACGTGCTGATCGCGCTGGCGGACTCGATACCGACACCGGCCGCCGCCCTGGTGCGGCCGCCGCCGCCAGTGAGTTCGCTCAACTGGATGCTGGAATTGCTCGGCGACCCCGCGCTGCTCGACCGCCACCGGTGGTCATTGATCGCGACGGAAGTCCGCGCGGGAACCGACGGCTTCCTCAGCCAGACCTCGATCCTGTGGGGTCCCGACGGGCACGCATTCTCGGTGAGTCACCAGACCGTGGGCATCTTCGGGTAAAGCGCCGTCGACTCAGTTCGCCCGGTCCCTGCCTGCCTTCGGCCGCAACAGGTACGCGACGTGGATGCGGGGATTGCGCCGGAAATCCTCGGGAATCGTCGCGCGCGTCAGGTCCTCCACCTCGAAGTCCGCGAGTCCCGCCGCGTCTAGCCGGAAACGCTGGTTGTTGTTCGAGAACAGAATCTGCCCGTCGGGCTCGAGCAGCGCGCCGATCCGGTTCAGCAGCGCCACGTGGTCGCGCTGCACGTCGAACTCGCGCTGCATGCGCTTCGAGCGTGACAGCGTCGGCGGATCGACGAACACGAGCCCATAGCGTCGCCGCCCTTCTGCGGCCTCGGCCTCGAGCCACGTGAGGCAGTCCGCATGCACGAAGACGTGCTCGGGACCGGCGAGGCCGTTCAGCGCAAGGTTGCGCCTGGCCCAATCGAGGTAGGTCTTCGACAGGTCGACCGTCGTCGTGCCCGCCGCGCCGCCGCCCGCGGCATAGACGGTGGCCGTGCCGGTGTAGGCGAACAGGTTGAGGAAGCGCCGGCCGGCCGCGAGTTCGCCGACGCGCCGGCGCGTCAGGCGATGATCGAGAAACAGGCCGGTGTCGAGGTAGTCGGTGAAATTGACGAGAAAACGGAACCGGCCCTCGCGCACCACGTGGAAGCGAGCCTCGTCGTCCACCTTCTCGTACTGTTCGCCGTGACGCTGGCGCTGCCGCACGCGCAGCGTGATGCGTTCCGACGGGAGACCGAGCACCTCGGGCAGCACCGCGAGCACCTCGTCGCGCCGGCCGCGCGCCGCCTCGCGCGCGACGGTCGGCGGCGCCGCATATTCCTGCACGCAGGCGTGGCGCTCGTCATCGCCGTACAGGTCGATGGCGAACGCGTATTCCGGCATGTCGGCGTCGTACACGCGAAAGCAGGCGACGTCCTCGCGGCGTGCCCAGGCCTCGAGCCTCGCAAGATTCTTGCGCAGGCGATTCGCGAACATTGCCGCACCGGGTCGATCGCGCGCTGCGGCCAGGCGCTCCTGACGCACGGTCTCGGCGTCCGGCTCGACGGCGTCCGGGCCCAGTTCGAAACGCAGCAGGCGGCACTCGATCGGTCCGTTGAAGAACGTGTGGCTGCGATAGGCGCGCAGGCGCAGGGCGCGCCCGAGCGGCGGATTGCCGGTGAACACGCCGGCCTCCCAGCCCGGGAAGCGCTCGACCAGCGCGCGGCCGAGCGCTGCATACAGGGGCCCGAGCGTGCCCTCGTCCTCGAGCCTCGCGCCATAGGGCGGATTCACGAGCACGAGGCCGTGCGGCTCCGACGCCGTGGCGAGCGCGGTGACGTCGCGACGCTCCAGGACCACGTGGTCGCCGACGCCCGCACGCCCGGCATTGGCGAGCGCCGCACGAATCGCCGTCTGGTCGCGATCGAATCCGCGCATGCGACCGGCTGTCAGCGCCGCGAGATCGCGTCGGGCCATTGCGGCATCACGCAGTTCCTGCCAGGCGGCGGCCTCGTGCTGCCGCCAGCGCTCGAAACCGAAGCGCCGCCGCAGCAGACCCGGCGCCACCTGCGCCGCGATCAGTGCCGCCTCGATCACGAGCGTCCCCGAGCCGCACATCGGATCCACGAAGGGCTCGCCAGCCGCCGCGAGCACCGGCCAGCCGCAGCGCAGGAGCAGCGCCGCCGCGAGATTCTCTTTCAGGGGCGCCTCGACGCCCGACTGTCGATAGCCGCGCCGATGCAACGGCTCGCCGCTCAGGTCGAGCGACACCGTGGCGTGGGTGCGCGCGAGCCGCAGGTTCACGCGCAGGTCCGGGTTCCGCAGATCGACGGATGGACGCTCGCCGGTGCGGTCGCGGAATCGGTCCACGATGGCGTCCTTGGCCTTCTGCGCCGCGAACTGCGTGTGGCGCAACCAGGCGGGCGCCTCGCCGACGACGTCGACGGCGAGCGTGCCCTGCGGCGCGAGATGCTCCTCCCACGGCAGCGCCTGCAGCGCGCCGTGCATCGCTTCGACCGTGTCGAGCGGCACGGTCGCGAGTGCGAGCAACACGCGACTCGCCGTCCGCGAATGCAGGCAGGCCGTGTAGCCGCTGGCGAGCGGCCCGGTGAAGCTCACGCCCGCCGGGTGCTCGCGCGTGACCGCGAGACCGAGTGCGCGCAACTCGCCCGCGAGCAATTCGCTGACGTGACGCGGACAGCCCGCGAAGAACTCGAAGTGCTGCTCAGTCGCCCTGGTCGCCATCGTCTCCATGGTGCTTGCCGCCCTTCGACCCCTTCTGCCCGCCATGGCCCTTCGCCTGGCCCGGTGGCATCGCAGGGCGCGCGGAGTCCGCGTAGTACCGGCGCGCATCGGGATCACCCGGCTGGTAGCCATAGTACTGCCTGCGGATCTCGCCCTGCCGGGATTCCTGCGGATAGCGGTCACCCTGGTACGAACGCTGGTAGACGGGCAGTGGCGCGGGCGGCGGAACCCAGCCGCGATTCCATTCATCCCAGCCGGCACGCTCGTGCTGCCACGGTTCACCCCAGTGCTTGCCCCATTTCGGCGGGGCGTCCTTGGGCCAGCCGTAGAAATAGGGCGGCGGCGCACGGTAGTAGCGCACCGGCACGCGCAGGAGGTAGACGGGCACGAACTGCGGCCCGACCAGGCTCCATGGCCCGTTGTACCAGGAACTCACGTACCAGCCGTCGCGGGCGTACGCCCAGTAGAGGCCGTCGTAGAAGAAGAGGTTGATGGCCAGCTGCGGCGCGTAATAGACAGGATAGCCCGGGATGCGCGTCAGTTGCGGATAGATCGGCACGTTGATGCCGATGCTGATGCCGATCTCCGCCTGCGCCGGGAGCGGCACCCCGAGCAGGGCCATGAGGGCAATGATTGCGTATCGCATCGTCATTCCTCCGCTCAGCGTGCGCGCCGGGATGGTCTCGATGCTGTTTGGACAAGCCGCGGCCCCGACCGTTCACCGGCGACGGCGTCTGTTTCGTCGCGTCAGTGAGCGCTGAGCGTCACCAGGTCGCGGGGCGCTACGCGTTCGAGGCAGCGCGCGAGGATCCGATAGGCATCGGAATCGAACGGCCGCTCCTGCCACGCCCGCAGCAGTGACTCCACTTCATCCACGTCGCGCGCCGTGCCGAGATGCTGCCAGCGGTCGACGACGTGCAGGACCGTCCCCACACCGTCGGCGGCACGCTCCCGAATGCCGACCGGCCCCGGGAACGGCCAGGCGCGCAGGCGCAGCGACACGAGCGCGAGGCGCAGCCGCGCATCGTGCAGCGCCGGTGGTTCCTTGCCGACGCAGGCACCGCGGCAACGCCCGACCTGGAATCCGAAGCAGGACCCGGGACCCGTCTCGCGACCGAGCACCTTGAAGCAGAGACCCGCTTCGCGCGCCTTGCCCTCTAGCGCGCGCCATGCGTCACGCTCCGTCCGGAAGGGCCCGTAGGCTTCCGTCTCGGCAGCGAGGTCCGCCGCCTCGAGCGGCGCAACTTCCGGCCGCAGCAGGCCGCCCGACTCGATGAGCCGGATGCGATGTGCGCCCGCCGCCGCGCGCAGGCGCCGGTTCTCCGTCGGCGCAAGCTCCTTGACGAGTTGCGATTCGAGCAACAGCGCACCGAGTTCGCCACCAGTCTCGAGCCACTCGATCGCGCGCACCTGTTGCCCCAGCCGATCTGACTTTCCGGAGCGATGACCGCTGGCGAAATGCTCGAGCACGCGGCTGCGCAGGTTGCGGCTCTTGCCGACATAGAGCAACGTGCCGCCCTCGCCGCGGAACAGGTACACGCCCGGCCCGTCGGGCAGGTCGTCCGCGAGATCGGCGGGCAGTTGCGACGGCAGGCGCGACTCGAACCGCGACGACTCGATCAGCGACTGGACCTGCCCCGCTCCCGCTGCGCCCTCGAACGCGGCGAGCAGTTCCGGCAGCACGGCCGCATCGCCGAGCGCACGATGACGCTGGCCGCACTCGAGGCCCCAGCGCTCGATGAGCGCGTCGAGATTGTGGCGCCCGTGGCCGGGGAACAGCCCGCGCGACAATCGCACGGTGCACAGCACGGGCGCGGAGAACCGCTCCCCGGCACGGCGGAATTCGCTGCGCACGAAGCCGTAGTCGAAGCGGGCGTTGTGCGCGACGAAGAGCCGCCCCTCGAGCCGGCGGCGGACCTCCGCGCGCAGGTCGCCGAAGGTCGGCGCGTCGGCCACCATCTCGTTGGTGATGCCGGTGAAGCTCTCGATCGACGGCGGGATGCGCTGGCCCGGATTCACGAGGCTCGCCCACTCCTCGACCACGACGCCGTCCTCGAGCAGCACGATGCCGACCTCCGTGACGCGGTGCTGCGCCGCCATGCCTCCCGTGGTCTCGAGATCGACGCAGGCCACCGGGCCGCGCAGCGCGGGCGACGCGAGGCGCACGGGTGACGACATGATCCTGGCCGCGCCGGCCTTCAGAACGCGCCGTCGCCGTCCAGCGTCAGCAGGGGACCGTAGAGGTCCGGCCGACGGTCCCGGAACACGCCCCAGGCGTGTCGCTGCGCGCGGATCGCCTCGAGATCGACCGTGGCCGTCAGGATCGACTCCGAGTTGCGGTCCGCTTCCACGAGCTTCTCACCGGTCGGACCGGCGATGAACGACGAACCGTAGAACGTCATCTCGTACTTCTCGCCCCGCTCCACGCCGGTGCGGTTCGAGGCCACGAGCGGCATGACGTTCGCGGCCGCGTGTCCCTGCATGCAGCGCTGCCAGTGATCGCGCGAGTCGAGGCTCGCATCCTGAGGCTCCGAGCCGATGGCGGTCGGATAGAGCAGCACCTCCGCGCCCATGAGCGCCATGCAGCGCGCCGCCTCGGGAAACCACTGGTCCCAGCAGATGCCGACGCCGAGCGTCCCGAAGCGCGTCTTCCAGACCCGGAACCCCGTGTCGCCGGGCGAAAAGTAGAACTTCTCGTGGTAGCCGGGCCCTTCGGGAATGTGCGACTTGCGGTAGACGCCGAGCAGATCGCCGTCGGCATCGATCATCGCCAGCGAATTGAAATACGCGTTGTGCGCGCGCTCGAACACGCTGAGCGGCAGCACCACGCCGAGTTGGCGCGCGAGCGCCTGGAAGCGCGCCACGACCGGACTGCCGGCGATCGGCCGCGCCAGGGCGAAGTGGCTCGCGAGGTGATCCTTGCAGAAATACGGTGTCTCGAAGAGTTCCTGCAGCAGGATGACCTCGGCACCGCGCCCTGCGGCCTCCCGTACCACGCGCTCGGCGCGGTCGAGATTGGCGGCGGCATCGCCGGAGCAGGCGAACTGGGTCGCAGCGAGCGTCAGTTTCATGGGCGGGACCTCGGAAGCCGCGGGCTCGGACCGCAGAGTCTAACCGGCTGCGGGCAGCGACTCACCCACCGGCACCGAGCACCCGCTCGACGTGGCGGGCGATCATCAGCTCCTCGTCCGTCGGCACGACCCACGCGGACACCCGGCTCGCCGGCGTGTTGATTCTCGGGCCATGGCGCAGGTTCGCCTCGACATCCAGTTCGACGCCGAGCCACGCCGCGTCCCGGCAGATCCGTGCGCGGACCTCGGGCTGGTTCTCGCCGATGCCGGCTGTGAACACGACCGCGTCGAGTCCGCCGAGGGCCGCAGCGAGCGAACCGAGTTCCCGGCCGGCGCGATAGACGAAGACGTCGACCGCGAGGCGCGCAGCGGCGGCGTCGCTCTCGAGGAGTTCCCGCATGTCGCTGGACAGGCCCGACATCCCGAGCAGTCCCGACTCCCGGTACAGCAGTCGCTCGATGTCGCGCACGCCGAGGCCGAGTTCGTCCATCAGGAACAGCAAGACGCCCGGATCGAGCGAACCGCAGCGAGTGCCCATGGGCAGGCCCTCGAGCGCCGTGAAGCCCATCGTCGTTGCCACGCTGCGGCCCGCTTGCAGCGCACACATGCTCGCGCCGTTGCCGAGATGGAACACGACCGTGCGGCCCGCTGCGGCGCGCGGCTCGAGCGACGGCAACACCGCCGCCACGTACTCGTAGGACAGCCCGTGGAACCCGTAACGCCGCACGCCCGCCTCCGCGAAGCGCGGCGGCAAGGCGAATCGCTGCGCCACCTCTGGAATCGTCCGGTGGAAGGCCGTGTCGAAGCAGGCGATCTCGGGCACCCCCGGCAGCCGCTCGAGCAGCAGGCGTATCGCGGCGAGGTTGTGCGGCTGGTGCAGCGGCGCGAGCGGCACGTAGCGCTCGAGGCGCTGAAGGGTCGTCGCGTCCACGCGAGTCGGCGCCATGAACTCGAGGCCGCCGTGCACGACGCGGTGTCCGACGCCGAGCAGCGTCGCGCCGTCGAGTTCCCGGCGCAGGAAGTCGACCATCAGGTCGAGCGCATCGTCGTGGGCCAGCGGACCGTCCTGCAGGAGGCGGTCGGCGACGACCGTCGTGCCGCGGCGCGCGGCGAGGTGTGGCGCGGTGCCGAGCCCGGAGATCTGTCCGCGCACGCCGCGCTCGAACGCCGGCCCCTGCCGCCGGAACGTGCAGAACTTGACGCTCGACGACCCCGCGTTGACGACGACGATGGCCCCGCCGTCTGCGCTCACGCCGGTGCCTTCCGCCCCGGCGGACGATGCGAGTGCGCCAGGAGCTTCGCGACCGCCGCAGAGCCGATGCGCATGCGCACGCTGTCGGCGCGGCTCGTCAGCACGATCGGCACGCGTGCCCCGAGCACGACGCCCGCGCTGTCCGCTCCGGCGAAATACTGCAGCTGCTTCGCCAGCATGTTGCCCGACTCGATGTTCGGCACCATGAGGATGTCGGCCCGGCCGGCGACCGGCGACTTGATGCTCTTGGTGCGCGCCGCGTGCTCGCTGATGGCGTTGTCGAAGGCGAGCGGGCCGTCGAGGATGCCGCCCTGGATCTGGCCGCGATCGGCCATCTTGCAGAGCGCCGCCGCATCCAGCGTCGAACGGATGTTCGGGTTCACCATCTCGACCGCCGAGAGGATCGCCACCTTCGGCAGCGCGATACCGAGCACGCGCGCGAGATCGATGGCGTTGCGCACGATGTCGGCCTTCTCGGACAGCGTCGGCTCGATGTTGATCGCCGCGTCGGTCACCAGCAGCAGGCGGTCGTACGCCGGCACGTCCATCACGAAGACGTGGCTCACGCGCCGCTCGGTGCGCAGGCCCGACTGCGCGGCCACGATCTGGCCCAGGATCTCGTCGGTGTGCAGGCTGCCCTTCATCAGCATCTCGACTTCGCCCGCACGGGCGAGCGCCGCGGCGGCCGCGGCCGAGGCGTGGCTGTGCTCGGTCGGCACGATGCGCAGGCCCGAGATGTCCGCGCCGTTCGTCTGCGCCACGGCCTGGATGCGCGCCGGCGGACCGACGAGCACCGGGATGATCAGCCGGCGCCGGGCGGCCTCGAGCGCGCCGAGCAGGGAATCGCGATCGCAGGGATGCGCGACGGCGCAGGTGACCGGCTCGAGCGGCTCGCAGGCCCTGAGCAGCTGCGCAAAGACGTCGTTGCGCCGGAGCACGATTTCGGGCGTGGCGATGTCGGAATAGGCGAGCTTGCGGCGCGGCGCCTCGACGATGGCGCGGCCCCACAGCACGCGGCGATCGCCGACGCGCGCATCGCAGTCGAACACGACGAATCCGGTGGAGGCGTGCTTCTCGCGCACGGTGACCGTCGCCGAGAGTTCCTCGCCGACCGTCACCTGCCCCGCGAACTCGAATTGCGTCGAGACGATGCGCGTGCCGGGTCCCGGCAGCCGCCGCTCGAGCATGCCCGAGATGACGGCACTGACGCCGACGGCGTCCACGCTCAGCAGCTGCCCCGAGGTCTCGCCGAGATCCTCGACGTGGAACGGCTCGATGTCGCCCGAGACCAGCACGAGAGCCTCGATCTCCGTCTGCGTGAGGGCCCGGCGCGCACTCGCCTCGGCGCCGATCTCGATCTCGTCGAAGGTGACGTTGCGGTAATCGCTCACGACAGGTCGATCCAGGTGGTCTTGAGTTCGGTGTACTTGTCGAACGCGTGCAACGACTTGTCCCGCCCGGTGCCGGACTGCTTGAAGCCGCCGAACGGCACGGTGATGTCGTCGGCATCGTAGCAGTTCACGTAGACCATGCCGGAGCGCAGGGCGCGCGCCATACGGTGGGCGCGCGTGACGTCGCGGGTCCAGACGGCCGCCGCGAGCCCGTAGATCACGGAGTTGCCGACGCGCACCGCCTCGTCTGCGTCGCGCACGGTGATCGTCGCGAGCACCGGCCCGAAGATTTCCTCGCGCGCGATCCGCATGTCCGGCCGGACGTCGCCGAACACCGTGGGCTCCACGTAGTACCCGCCGCTCTCCTGCCGCGCGCGGCGGCCGCCCGCGAGCACGGTCGCGCCATCCTCACGCCCCGCATCGATGTAGCCGATCACGGTCCCGAGCTGCACGTCGTCGACGATCGCGCCGAGTCGCGTCGCCGGGTCGAGCGGATCGCCGGGCGGGAGGCGCCGGCTCGCCGCGACCACCTTGTCGAGCACGGCGTCGCGCACGCTCTCCTCGACGATCAGGCGCGAACCGGCCGAGCACATCTCGCCCTGGTTGAAGAAGATCGCCGACGCCGCCGCGGCGGCCGCGCGATCGAGGTCCGCACAGTCGGCGAGGATGATGTTCGGCGACTTGCCGCCGCACTCGAGCCAGACGCGCTTCATGTTCGACTGGCCGGCGTACTGCAGCATGAGCTTCCCGGTGCGCGTCGAGCCCGTGAAGCCGATGCAGTCCACGTCCATGTGCAGCGCGAGCGCCTGCCCGGCGGTGTGCCCGAATCCCGGCAGCACGTTGAAGACGCCGTCCGGGAGACCCGCCCGTGCCGCGAGTTCGGCGATGCGGATTGCGGTCAGCGGCGACTTCTCCGACGGCTTCAGGATGAACGAATTGCCGGCCGCGAGCGCCGGCCCGATCTTCCACGCGGCCATGACGAGCGGAAAGTTCCAGGGCACGATGGCGGCGACGACTCCGATCGGCTCGCGCGTGACGAGCGCGAGCGCGTCGTGACTGGTGGGCGCCACCTCGTCGTAGATCTTGTCGATCGCCTCGGCGTACCACGCGATGCAGCGCGCGGTCGCCGGGATGTCCACCGCGAGGCTGTCGGCGATCGGCTTGCCCATGTCGAGCGTCTCGAGCAGTGCGAGTTCCTCACGGTGCTCGAGGATGAGTTCGGCGAAGCGCAGCAGCACGCGCTTGCGCTCCCGCGGGGGCTGTCGCGCCCAGACGCCGCTTTCGAATGCCCGCCGCGCCGCGGCGACGGCGCGCTCGACGTCCACCGCATCGGTTGCGGCGACCCGCGCGATCACGCGGCCGTCCACGGGACTCACGCAGTCGAAGGTCGCGCCCGAGGCGGCGGGCACGTATTTCCCATCGATGAACGCACGGGTCTCGATCGCGAGCGACCGCGCACGCTCGTGCCAGTTCGGTGTCGGGTCGGTCATGGGTCGTGTCTCAGAAGGTCGGCGGCGTGCTCGCGGAAATGATCTCGCAAGGCTCGCTGCCGGGATTGCGGAAGCGGTGCGGGATGGCGCTGGTGAAGTAGTAGGCGTCGCCGGGGCCGAGCACGCGAGTCTCGCCGCCGATCGTGAGTTCGATGCGGCCGCGCACCACGACGCCCCCCTCCTCGCCCTCGTGACGCAGCATGTCGGCCCCGGTGTCGGCGCCCGGCGCGTAGCGCTCGTGCATGACCGACATGGCCCGGTTGGCGCGCCGCGCCGCGACCAGCCTGAGCGAAACGCTGCGGTCCCCGAGGTCGGTCAGTTCTTCGCCCCGGTAGAACACCTGCGGACTCGCCGACAGGTCGAGCGTGAAGAACTCGGCGAGCGACATCGGTATGCCGTCGAGCACCTTCTTGAGCGAGCTCACCGAGGGGCTGACGCGGTTCTGCTCGATCAGCGAGATGAGGCCATTGGTGACCCCCGCGCGCTTGGCGAGTTCGCGCTGCGAGAGACCGTAAAGCGTGCGCACGGCACGCAGGTGGGCACCGACGTCGAGGGTCATGCCAGTCAAAGGGGTGTTCAATATCCTGCACACGGAGCGCGTAAGTGGCGGAAGTTTCGGCGGCATTTGAGGCAAGTGTCAATTTTTCTTATCATCGACGCCCGCCTTCCGCTGGATGCCTCCCCATGCCCGCCCCGCACCGATTCGACCGCGCCGAACTCGAAGCCTTCTGGATGCCGTTCACGGCGAACCGCCAGTTCAAGGCGCAGCCGCGTCTGCTCGCGCGGGCCGAGGGCATGCACTACTGGACACCGGAAGGCCGCCAGATCCTCGACGGCGTCGCGGGGCTCTGGTGCGTCAACGCGGGGCACGGCCGCAAAGAGATCACCGAGGCCGTGAGCCGGCAGATCGCCGAGATGGATTACGCGCCGCCGTTCCAGATGGGCCACCCGGGCGCCTTCGAACTCGCGAACGAGGTCGTGCGCTGGCTGCCGCCGGGTCTCGACCACGTGTTCTTCACCAACTCCGGCTCCGAGGCCGTGGACACGGCGCTCAAGATCGCCCTCGCCTATCACCGCGTCCGT
>CAZRKS010000043.1:0-15882 GCA_964600315.1 uncultured Steroidobacteraceae bacterium
GCCAGCCGGCCGCGCGCGCCTTCGTCGAGCGCGTCGACGAAGCGAACGTGGCCCGGCAGCGAATACGCGGGCACCATCTTCTTCACGCGCCGCACCACGAGGTTGACGATGATGCCCTTGGGGAAGCCGAGCATCTCGCCCATCGATGCGACCACCACGTGCCGCACCTGCGTGCGCGCGATGACCTGCTGCAGCGTCGTGCAGAAGTTCTCGAGGATGAGGATGGCCTCGGCGCCCGAGTCGGTGAGCTGGTGCTCGAGCTCCCGCGGCGTGTAGAGCGGGTTCACGTTCACGACGACGTAGCCCGCCCGCAGGATCGCCGCGACCGCGATCGGGTACTGGATCACGTTCGGCATCATGATCGCGACGCGTGCCCCGCGCGCGAGTCCGCGGCCCTGCAGCCACGCACCGAGCGCTTTCGAATAGCGATCGATGTCGGCGAACGTGTAGTAGCGATCCATGTACGCGTAGGCGTTGCGCGACGCGTACCGGCCGAAAGCCTCCTCCATCAGCTGCACGAGGGACGCGTACTGCGACACGTCGACGTCCGCCGGCACGCCAGCCGGGTAGTGCTCGAGCCAGAAGCGATCCATGGTGAATCCCCCTTCGACTATGCGGTCAAATTGCCTCGTCGGCGCCCCGACTGCAATCCGGGATTGCTGCGCGCACCTGTTGCAATGCAGCACAGCCTGGCGAGAAAGCGGCTTGCCGCCGCCTGAAGCATGGTGCCTTCTTCTTTTGCACGCCGGAATCCCGTGGTACCCACCCTGACCGGCTTCGGCTAATGTCCGGCAACGCTCCCGCCACCCGGCCATCGATGTCCGACGTCCTCATCCTCGGCCCGCAGTTCCGCGCCCCGAACCTGCGTGAGGCGCTCGCCCGCGCCGGGCTCACGGGACCCGTGGTCGCCGTCACCGCCGGCTGGCAGGAGCGCGAGGGCGAACTGGGCGCGCTGCAGGACCACCTCGGTGTGCCGGTCCGCGACCTGCGCCTGTACGAGCGGGCGGAGGCCGTGTTCACGCAGGATCCCGAACTGCACGAGGCGCATCGTGAGCGGCAGGCCGGCCTGCGTCGCCTGCAGGACCTGTACCGGGTTCGACTCGCGCACGCGAAGGCGGCGGCCCGCGAACTCCTGGCGGATGACGATGCGTCGCCGCTCGCCCGGGATGCGAGACGCGATGCAATCTTGGCGCTGCGACGCCTGGACGCCGGGCACCTGCGTGCCATCGAGCGCATCCATGCGGACTTCAGACTGCAGTTCGGCAGCGCGCGCCGAGCCGCGCTCGCCCGGCAGGCCGAGGAGTTGTCGCAGGTCCTCCAGTCTGCCGGCGTGGTCTGCATCGCCGGCGGCCACATCGCCGTGCTCCTCAATCGACTGCGCCTGTTCGGACTGGAGCGAGCGCTCCGGTGGCGCCCGGTCGTCGCCTGGTCGGCGGGCGCCATGGCGCTCGCCGAGCGCATCGTGCTGTTTCACGACCACCCGCCGCAGGGCGCCGGCGACGCGGAGTTGTTCGAAGCCGGGCTCGGCCTCGTGCGCGGCGCCGTATTCCTGCCACATGCGGCCGTACGACTCGCGCTCGCCGAGCGCAAGCGGGTCACGCTGCTCGCCCGTCGCTTCAGTCCCGCCGCCTGTGTCACGCTGGACGACGGCAGCCTGCTGCACTGGAAGCAAGGGCGTCTCGTCGCCGCCCTCGGCTCGCGGCGTCTGGCGCGCGACGGCGGCCTGCGGCCGCTCTCGAGGGACCGATGAGCGGTCGCGAGCGCGAAATGCCGCCGGCGCCCCGTCCTGCCCACCTCGACGAGGCCGACATCGCCGCGGCAAGTCGCTCGCCGATCGTCGATCCCGGCGGCTTGACCTTCGTCTATCACGGCGCGGCCGATGCGGTGCACCTGAGGCTCTGGATCCACGGGCTGCCCGCGTCGCAGCCGTTCGAGCGGGTCGGCGAGCGCAACCTGTGGGTGCTCCGGGTCGAAGTGCCCGAGCAGTCGCGCATCGAGTACAAGCTCGAGATCGTCCGCGACGGGCGCGAGGAGTGGATCCTCGACCCGTTGAATCCGCTGCAGGCCACCGATCCGTTCGGCGCGAATTCCGTCGCGCTGGGCCACGGCTACGTGCGGCCCGAATGGACGCTCGCCGACCCGGATGCGCGTCCCGGTGCGATCGAGGAGATCACGGTGCCGAGCGCGGCGCTCGGGGCCGCCCGGCCGATCGGCGTGTATGTGCCGGCGCGTTTCCGCCGCAGCCGCCACTACCCGCTGCTCGTCGTGCACGACGGGTTCGACTACCTGCGCTACGCCGACCTGCGCGTCGTGCTCGACAACCTGATCCACCGGCTGGAGATCCCGCCGCTCATCGCCACCTTCACCCAGTCGCCGGACCGCCTCGTCGAGTATGCCGGCCACGACGGGCACGCGCGCTTCGTCGCCGTCGAGATCCCAGAACTGCTGCGGCATTCCTTCCCGCTGCATCCGAGCCCGGCGGCCCGCGGCCTCATGGGCGCGAGCTTCGGCGCGGTGGCGTCGCTGCACGCGGCCTGGCGGCACCCCGGAGCCTTCGGCCGGCTCGTGCTGCAGTCGGGCTCGTTCGCGTTCGCCGACATCGGCCACCACCGGCGCACGGTCACCTTCGACCCCGTTGCGCGCTTCGTGAACGAATTCCGGCGCCGGCCGGGGCGCCCGGCCGAGCGCATGTATCTCTCCTGCGGAATCTACGAGTCGCTGATCTACGAGAACCGCAGCCTCGTGCCGCTGCTGCGCCAGCACGGCATTGAGGTACGCTACGAGGAAGTCCGCGACGGGCACAACTGGGAGAACTGGCGCGACCGGCTGCAGTCTGCGCTCACGTGGCTCTTCCCCGGACCGCTGTGGATGATCTACGAATGACCCGGACGAGCGCCTGAAGGAGACACCGTGGCCCACCTCACCCGCCGCATCGGGCTGTCGCTCGGCGCCGACATCTGCTGGCCGATCTGTTTCGAGGAAATCCTCGGCCGGCTGAAGCTCGCGATTCCGCAGGGCGACGACACGCTCGGCTTCGAGGTGAGCCGCGTGACCATCGAGCCCTTCGACCTGCGCCAGCCCGTGCGCTACGACCTCGTGATCGACCGGCTCACGCACTGGTATCACACCAGCCGCGAGTGGATAAAGAAGGCGGTGGTGCTGAACGACACCTATGTGTTCAACAACCCCTGGTCCATCCAGGCGAACGAGAAACACACGACCTACTGCGCAATGATGCGCCTCGGGCTCGCGGTGCCCGACACCTGGATGGTGCCGCCCAAGGCCTACGAGCAGACGGCGGACCTCGAGCCGACGCTGACGCGCTACGCGCAGCACTTCGACCTGGGTCGCATCGGTGCCGCGCTCGGCTATCCGCTCTTCATGAAGCCCTACGACGGCGGCGGCTGGGTCGGCGTGTCGAAGATCGACGACGAGGCCGGGCTGCGTGCGGCCTACGAGGCGAGCGGCACGAAGATCATGCACCTGCAGGCCGCGGTGATCCCCTACGAGTTCTTCGTGCGCTGCATCGGCCTCGGGCCGCAGACGCGCGTCGTGAACTACGACCCCGGCGCGCCGCTGCACGACCGCTACCGAAGGGACCGCGGCTTCCTCACGCCGGAGCAGCAATCCGAGCTCGAGGACATCACCCTCACCATCAATGCCTTCTTCGGCTGGGACTTCAACTCCTGCGAGGCGCTGCTGCGCGGCGGCCGCTGGTATCCCATCGATTTCGCGAACGCCTGCCCGGACTCGCAGGTCACCTCCCTGCACTACCACTTCCCCTGGCTCATCAAGGCCAATCTGCGCTGGGCGGTCTTCTGCGCCGCCACCCAGCGTCGGGTACGGCAGAACCTGGACTGGCGGCCGTATTTCGACATTGCTGCCCGCGACCTGCCGGAGCGCGAAAAGCTGCGCGGCTACGCGAGTCTCGCGCGGCAGCATTTCGACACCGACCGGTTCGAGGAATTCTGCGCCCGGCACCTCGCGCACCTCGACGCCGTGGCGGACGAGTTCTTCGGCACGGCCGCCGCGAAGGACGCGGTGCGCCGCAAGGTGACCGCGCTGTTTCCGGCCCACGAGATCGACGAGTTCACCGAGCTCTTCTTTGCGCGCATCCAGGAATGGCGTGCCGCGGAGGGCCGTCCCGCATGAGGCGCGATGCGTTCTCGTGGCACTCGGACCGGCTGCCCTGCCCGGCCCGCGTGGTGCGCTGGGGCCATTACGGCAAGCCGGTGCTGCTCTTCCCGACGGCGGGCGGCGACTGCGAGGAGGCGGAGCGACAGGGACTGGTCGGCGCGCTCGCGGGCCTCATCGACGCCGGACGCATCAAGGTCTATTCGATCGACGGCGTGCCCGGCCAGCACTGGATCTCGCGCCAGCATTCGCCCGAGCATTGCTCGTATGTGCAGAACCGGTTCCACGAGTACGTCTACCGGGAGGTCGTGCCGCTCATCCGCCGCGACTGCGCTGCGGACGGCATCGAGATCGTCGCGACCGGCGCCTCCTTCGGCGCCTTCTACGCCGTCACCGCGCTCTGCCTGCACCCCGACGCGTTCTGGACGGCGCTCGGCCTGAGCGGCACCTACGACCTGTCGAGCTATCTGCAGGGCCGCTGGAGCGACGACTTCTACTTCAGCTCGCCGCTGCACTTCCTGCCCGGCCTCGGCGAGGGCGCGCAGCTCGACGCGCTCAGGCGCCGGTTCGTCCTGCTCGCCACCGGCTCCGGACGCTGGGAGGATCCCGGCGAATCCTGGCGGCTCGCCGGCGTGCTGGGTGCGAAAGGCATCCCGAACCGCGTGGACGACTGGGGCCCGGGCGTCGACCACGACTGGCCGACGTGGCTCCGGATGCTGCCGCAGTATCTCGCCGAGATCGCCTGAGCCCGCAGGCTGTGACCCGCCTCGCAGTTTCCAGCACCCGATGCGCTTGCACGCGTGGTCCGCACGGCCCACCCGGATACATTGGCGCCAGCGGCGATCTGCGCCGCAGCGACGTGGGGAACAGTCCGTGAGCAACAGCTCGAATACCTCGCTGACGCATGCCGATCCCTGGCGCGAAGACCAGCCGGTCTGCCGCGTGTATTCGCACTCCCCGCGCTTCCGTCAGCAGCTCGAAGGCTACGTCGGTGAACACGTGCGATTCACGACCGCCCGCGAGAAGGAGCCGCGCGAAGCGCTGGTGGTCGACTGCACGGTCTCCACGGACATCGTCCGCACGGCCCGCGCCCATTTCCCCACGCATCCGCTCGTGGCGGTGATTGCCGATGCCGACTCGACCCAGATCATCGAGGCGCTCGCGCGCGGAGTGGACGGGGTGATCGCGATGAGCGACCCGCCGAGCGCCTGGCGCGAGGGTCTCAACGTGGTGCTGGGCGGCGGACGCTGGCTCGGCGGCCCGGCGCTCGACGTGAGCCTCGAGCACAAGTACGCGCACTACGACATCTCGACGCACGACCGTCACTCCGGCGACGTCACGCTGCGCACGCGGCTGTTCGTCAAGGACCGGCTGGCCGACAAGTCGGGCGACTGAGCCGACGGTCGAGACCTGCGCGCCGGACGCACGGGCCTCGTCCCCGCGCGCGCCGGGCGGTAGACTCCCGTGATCTTCCAGCGCGAGTGGCCGCGTGATCGTCAGGTTTTCCACCCGCTTCGGGCAGCTCACCATGCATGGCGAGGCCGCCGTGGCCCTGCTCCGCGGCATGGGTCATTCCGGCACGGTGCCGGGCGCCATCATGGCTGCGGACCTTCCCGACGCGCTGCAACGGCTGCAGCGTATGCTCGACTCCTCAGGCGACACGTCGGCCGACGCGCCATCGCCGCAGGACGACGCTGATGACGACGAGGACCGCGAACCCGCCATCCGGCTGCGGACGCGCGCGGTGCCGCTCATCGACATGATGCGCACCGCGATCGAGCGCAACTCCGACCTGATGTGGGAACGCGCGTAGGCGACGGAATGATCCGCTGGCTGCGCGTCGTCTTGCCCGTGCTGGCACTGCTCCTGCTCGGCGCGCATTTCTATCGCGCCGGGGCCTGGCCGGTGACCGTCGTCGCGATCGCGCTCATCGCGCTGCTCGGCGTCGATCGCGCCTGGGCGGCGCGCGTGCTGCAATTGGCGTTGCTCGCCGGAACCGTGGAGTGGCTGCACACGGCGTGGGTTCTCGCCTCGCGCCGCATGGACGCGGGCCAGCCCTACGCGCGTCTGCTGGTGATTCTCGGAGCGGTGGCGGCGCTGACGGCGGCTGCAGCCTGGGTCGCGGCCCCCCGCCGGCCCGAGCGCAAGGACTGACCCGGTCGCGTTTGCTTCCCATGCGCCGAGAGTGCAGCATGCGTTCCCCGGCGCCTGCCGGGACCCGCCATGGGGAGAGATCGCTTGACCCGCAACCGCCGTCGGGGCGCCGCTGCGCTCCTCGCAATATCCGGCATCGCAGCCGGTATGGCGGCCTCGGTCGCTGCCGCCGCGACCTACTGGCCGCCGATCACCGATCCGCCGACTGAGTTCCGGCACACCGGGCGTTTCGTCTGGGGCGAGCTGCTGACGCGCGACGTCGGCGCCGCCGCCGAGTTCTACGGCAAGGTGTTCGGCTGGACCTTCGAGACCTACGGGCCGAGCGACGACCGCAAGACCTACACCGTCGTGCTCTCGGGCGGCACGCCGATCGGCGGCATGGTGTACGCGAGCCCGCGCGAGGACAAGGACGAGCATCGCTCGGCGCGCTGGGTGGGACTCATCTCGGTCCCCGACGTGCAGGCCGCTGCGCAATGGGTCGAGAAGGACGGCGGCAAGGTCCTGATGGCGCCGCGGCAGCTCGGCGCGCGGGGCACGGCCGCGCTGTTCACCGATCCGGAGGGCGGCCTGTTCGGCGTCATCGATTCGGCGACCGGCGATCCCGGCGACTACCTCACGGAAGACAACCAGTGGCTGTGGATCGAGCTCTGGGCGGACGACGCCGCGAAGATGGCCGCCTTCTACAAGGGCATCGGCGGCTATGAGGTGGTCGACGGCGCGGCGAAGGGCGAGTCTGCCGGCTTCCGCTTGAAGTCCGAAGGCTATGCGCGTGCCGGCATCCTGCCGAAGCCTGCGAAGAAGATGCCGACGACGTGGATCCCGTATGTGCGCGTGGCGAACGTCGACGATACGGTTGCACGTGCGAGTGCCGCCGGCGCCCGCACGGTGATGAAGCCCGCACAAGCGCACGGGACTTCCATGGCGATCCTCGTCGATCCGACCGGCGCACCGTTCGCGGTCGCGGAATGGCCGGCCCGCACCCGGGAGGCCCCATGAGCCGCACGCGTCGCGCCCTGCTCGCTCTGGCGCTGGCCGCCAGTCTCGCCACGCTGGCCGGCTGCGAGTCCGGCAACTACGGCGGCAGCGCCAGCTACGGCTATTACGGCGGCGCCTATTATCCCGGCGGTTACTACCCCGGCTATTACCCGGGGTATCCCTGCTGCTGGGATGACGACGACATCGTCATCAATCCGCCCGATCGCCCGGAGAACCGCCCGGAGCGTCCGGACCGTCCGACGACGCTGCCGGCGGGCCCGGAGAATCTCCCATCGTCCAGGCCCACGACGCGCCCGGCCCCTGCCGCGACGACGCGGCCGGCACCGTCGGCCCGCCCCGCGCCGCGCCCGACGCCGCGCCCCATGGGCGGCGGCGGACGGCGCCGCTGATCGGGAGATCCACCATGCCGATCAGGACCGCGCTCGCCGGAGCCGGCCTCGCGGCCGCGCTCGTCACGGGAACGGTCGCCGTGTCCGCTGAACCCACAGAGCAGCAATTGCGGCTCGCCGAGCCGCTCGTCGCGCCGTGGACGGGCCCCTACGGCGGGGTCCCGCCCTTCGACAAGGTGCGGGTCGATTCGCTGGCGCCCGCGCTCGAGGTCGGCATGGCGCGCCAGCTCGCCGAGATCGAACTCATCGCAACGAATCCGGCGCCGCCGGACTTCGAAAATACCCTTGCTGCGCTCGAACGCAGCGGGCGCGCATTGAGTCGGGCCGCCACGGTCTACAACGTCTACACCACGACGATGAACGATGCCGCCGTGCAGGCGGTCCAGCGCGAGGTCGAGCCGAAGCTCGCCGCCCACGACGACCGGATCCACCAGAACGAGCCGCTCTTCCGGCGCATCGAGGCCGTGTACGAGGCTCGCGAGAAGTCCGGACTCACGCCCGAGCAGCAGCGGCTCGCGTGGTACTACCACACGCGGTTCGTGCGCGCAGGCGCGCGACTCGACCCGGCGGCCAAGCAGCGGCTCGCCGCGATCAACCAGGAACTGGCCGGGCTGTTCACGACGTTCAACCAGAACGTGCTCGCCGACGAGCAGAACCAGTGGATCCTGCTCACGAAGCCCGAGGAGCTCGCGGGGCTGCCGGAATCGGCACGCGCCGGCGAGGCCGAGGCCGCTGCCTCGCACGGCAAGCCGGGGCAGTGGGCCGTCCTCAATACGCGCTCGAGCGTCGAGCCCTTTCTCACTTACGCCGAGCGGCGCGATCTGCGCGAGAAAGTCTGGCGCATGTTCGTGAACCGCGGCGACAGCGGCGGACCCACCGACAACGACGCGACCATCACCCGGATCCTGAAGCTGCGCGACGAGCGTGCGACGCTGCTCGGCTACGCGACGCACGCGCACTGGCGGCTCGAGGACGCGATGGCGAAGAACCCCGAGCGCGCCATGGAACTCATGACCGCGGTGTGGACGCCGGCGGTCGCGCGCGTGCACGAGGAAGTGGCCGACATGCAGGCGATCGCCGACGAGGAAGGCGCCGGCATCCGGATCGAGCCCTGGGACTACCGCTACTACGCCGAGAAGGTGCGCAAGGAGAAATACGACCTCGACGAGACGGAGCTCATGCCCTACCTGCAGCTCGAGAAGCTGCGGGAGGGCATGTTCTACATGGCCGGCCGGCTGTTCGGCTTCCACTTCGAGCCGGTGAAGCCGGGCACCGTGCCGGTCTACCACCCGGACGTGCGCGTGTGGCGGGTGACCGACGATGCGGGCGGGCTGGTCGGGCTCTGGTATTTCGATCCGTACGCGCGCGCGGGCAAGCGCTCGGGCGCCTGGATGAACGCCTACCGCAACCAGGAGCGTTTCGAGAGCGACGTCCGCACCATCGTCTCGAACAACTCGAATTTCGTGAAGGGCAAGCCAGGCGAGCCCGTGCTGATCAGCTGGACCGACGCGACGACGCTGTTCCACGAGTTTGGTCACGCGCTCCACGGCCTGAGCTCGAGCGTGAACTACCCGTCGCTGTCCGGCACGCGGGTGGCGCGGGACTACGTGGAGTTCCCGTCGCAGCTGCTGCAGAACTGGCTCGCGACGCCGGAGATCCTCGATCGATACGCGCTCGACTATCGGACCGGCAAGCCGATGCCGCCGGAACTCGTCGCCAAGGTCCGCAAGGCCGAGAAGTTCAACCAGGGCTTCAAGACGGTCGAATACCTGTCGAGCGCGATCGTCGACATGAAGCTGCACCTCGCGGCCGCCGGCGAGATCGACCCGGACCGGTTCGAGCGCGAGACGCTCGCCACCATCCACATGCCGGACGAGATCGTGATGCGGCACCGCACGCCGCAGTTCCTGCACGTCTTCGGCAGCGACGGCTATTCGGCCGGCTACTACAGCTACCTGTGGTCCGACACCATCACGGCCGACGCGTGGGAGGCGTTCACGTCGGCGGGCGGAGCCTGGGACGCAGCCGTGGCGAAGCGCCTCAAGGACCTGCTGTCGCTCGGCAACACGGTCGACCCGGCCGCGGCCTACCGCTCATTCCGCGGCCGCGACCCGGACGTCGACGCGCTGATGCGCAAGCGCGGCTTCCCGGAAAAATAGGCGTAAATCGGTGCCATTCACCGACTGATGCCGGCCTGGTCGATGAGGAACGCATACTCCTCGGCAAGTTCGCGATAGCGGCGGAAGCGCCCGGACTGGCCGCCGTGTCCGGCTTCCATGTTCACCCGCAGCAGCAGCGAGCGGTCGTCGGTCTTGAGTCGACGCAGCCGCGCGACCCACTTCGCCGGCTCGAAATACTGCACCTGGCTGTCCCACAGCCCGGTCGTCACGAACATCGCCGGGTACGCCTGCCGCTTGACGTTGTCATAGGGTGAGTACGCGAGCATGCAGTCGTAGGCCGCCTTCTCGCCGGGGTCGCCCCACTCGTCGTATTCGTTGGTGGTGAGCGGCAGGCTCTCGTCGAGCATCGTCGTCACGACGTCCACGAACGGCACGTGCGCGACGATCGCGCGATAGAGCTCGGGCGCCTGGTTGGCGACCGCCCCCACGAGCAGACCGCCCGCGCTCCCGCCCCGAGCGAACACGCGGCCGGCGTCGGCATAGCCTTCCCCGACGAGAAAGCGCGTCACGTCCACGAAATCGTCGAAGGAGTGCTGCTTGGCGAGCAGCCGCCCCGAGTCGTACCAGCGCCGGCCGAGTTCCTGCCCGCCGCGCACCTGCGCGATGGCGTAGACGAACCCGCGATCGAGCAGCGACAGCACGTGCGAGCCGAAGACCGGATCGCTCGACAACCCATACGCGCCGTAGCCGTACTGCAGGAGCGGCGCCGCGCCGTCCCGGCGCACACCGCGACGGTAGACGAGCGCCACCGGTATCGATTCGCCGTCGCGCGCCGGAGCCCGCAGGTATTCCGTGACGTAGTGCGCCGGCTCGAATCCGCCGAGCACCGTCTCCTGCTTCAGGAGTTCGCGCTGGCCGCTCGCGACGTCGAAGTCATAGGTGGTCACGGGCGTCGTGAGGGACGTGTACGTGTAACGCAGCTTGCCGCTGTCGAATTCCTCGTTGTCGCCGAGCGCAGCCCGATAAGCGGGCTCGTCCGCCCCGATGTCGAGGTCCACGTCGCCGGACCACGACCGTATCCGCACCCTGCGCAGGCCGCCGGAGCGCTCCTCCACCGCGAGGAAGCCGCGGAATACGTCGAAGTCGTGCACGAACGCGTCGGCACGGTGTGCGACGAGATCGCGCCACGCCGTCCGGTCATCCGGGTTTCCGAAAGGAGCCTCGACGATGCGGAAGTTCGGCGCCTGCGCATTGGTGCGCACGATCCAGCGCCCGGCGCAGTGCTCGGCCTGGTACTCGTGGTCACGCGCGCGCGGCACGATCACGCGGAACTCGAGCCGCGGGTCGTCGGCGAGCGCATAGCGCTGTTCGCTCGACACCGTGCTTTCGCAATGGATGTAGAGGCAGCGGCCGTCCTTGCTCGAACCGACGTCCACGTAGAAGCTGTCGTCCTGCTCCTCGAAGAGCACCGCGTCGGACGCGGGATCGGTGCCGAGCACGTGCCGGCGGACCCGGCAGCCGCGCAGCGTCTGCGGATCCTTCTCGACATAGAGCACCGAGCGGCTGTCGGCCGTCCACGCCACGCCGGCCTCGACGTTCACCAGCGTGTCGGGCAGCAGCTGACCGCTGTCGAGGTCCTTGAAGCGCAGCACGTACTGGCGCCGGCCGATCGTGTCCTCGGCGTAGGCGAGCAGCCGGTCGTCCGGACTCACCTCGAAGTCGCCGACCTCGTAGAAGTCGCGACCGGCCGCGAGCGCGCGCACGTCGAGCATCACCTGCTCCGGCGCCCCGGGCGAACCGGCCTTGCGCGCATGGACCGGATACTCGTCGCCGGCCTCGTAGCGGAAGTAGTACCAGTAGCCGCGCTGCCGGTAGGGCACCGAGACATCGTCCTGCCGGATCCGGCCGACGATCTCGTCGTAGAGCCGGCTCTCGAGCGGCTTCAGGCGCGCGAGCATCGCGTCCTTGTAGGCGTTCTCGGCGGACAGGTGGGCGAGCACCTCCGGGTCGTGGCGAGTGTCGTCGCGCAACCAGTGGTACTCGTCCCGGCGCGTGCCGTGCGGCGAGCGGACCTCGTGAGGCCTCAGGGCTGCGATGGGCGGCTGCAACGAATGGTTCATGCCGCGCGTCACACGGCCGCGGCGCCGACGCGCACCGGGAAGGTCGGCCGGACTCCGGGCGCCTGGTAGTACGGCATCATCTTCTGGACCAGCGCCGCGAGGGCATGCTGGCGGGCGGCGTCGCTCGGGTGCGTGCTCAGGAACTGCGGCGGCGCCTTGCCGCCACCGACGAGCGCCATCTTCTGCCACAGCGTCACGGCGGCCCGCGGGTCGTAGCCGGCCTTGGCCGCGAGTTCGATCCCGATCCGATCCGCCTCGGCTTCGGCGGTGCGGCTGTTCGGCAGGTTGACCGCGAGCTGTGCCGCAACCGACGCCGCCGCGATCGTGCTCGCCTTCTGATCGAGGAGGATGCCGGCGGCGAGGACGGCGCCCTGGCTCGCCATCGCCACGGACATGCGCTCAGCCGTGTGATTTGCGAGGGCGTGGGCGATCTCGTGGCCCATGACCTGCGCGAGTTCGTCGTCCGTGGGATCGACCTTGAGCAGCAGCCCCGTGTACACCGCCATGCGCCCGCCGGCCATGCACCACGCGTTCACTTCCTGGGGCGCGTCGATGACCTCGACCGTCCAGTCCCACCGCGAGCTGTCGGGGCGCATCTTGACCGCCTGCGCGACGAGGCGCTCGGTGATGGTCCTGACCCTGCCGAGGACGCGCGGGTCCGTGACGAGCTTGCCTTCCTTCTTGTACTTGCCCATCTCCTGCACGTACGCCTGCCGCGACGCGACGATCGCCTGCTCCTCGGACACGAGCATCAGCTGCCGGCGTCCCGTGGGACTGGTGGCGCATCCAGCGACCAGAGCGGCCCCCGTGAGGGCGAGCGCAAGCTTGCGCAACATCCTGTTTCTCCTGGCCCGACCGGGCCGCGCAAAGGGGGAATGATGCCGTGCCGCCACCCGCGCGGAAAGCTCCCGGGCCGCGTCAATCCCGACCGCAGGCGTCTCAGCGCAGTTCGCTGCCGATCCGGCGCACCGCCTCCAGGACCATGGGCAGGTCCTCGTCGCGCGTGCGGTGGTTCGCGATGGCCGCGCGCAGGCAGTAGCGGCCGCCGAGCGTGGTGTACGACGGCGCCGCAATGCCACTCTCGTGCAGCCGGATCAGCAGTTCCTCGTTGAGGGCATTGAGACGCTCGACCTCGAGTCCGCCCGGGTTGTAGCGGAAGCAGACGATGTTGACGACCACGGGCGCCATGAGCTCGAGGTCCGGGGCGCGCTCGACCATCGCGGCGAGCGACTTCGCCTGCCCGACGTTGCGCTCGATCAGGCGCGCAAAGCCACTGCGCCCCTGCTCCTTGAACGACATCCACGCCTTGAGCGCGCGGAACCCGCGCGACAGCTGGAGGCCATACTCGCTGAACCAGAGCGGCCCGCTCGCGAGCCCGCGCTCCGTGTGCTCGAGGTACTCCGGAGTGAGCGCGAACGTGCCGCGGTGCAACCGGCGGTCGCGCACCAGCGCACAGCCTGCCTCGAAAGGCATCTGCAGCCACTTGTGCAGGTCGAGCGCGACCGAGTCCGCACGCTCGATGCCGGCCACCAGGCCGCGGTGGCGCTCCGACAGCGCGAGCACCGCACCGATGGCGCCATCGACGTGAAACCACAGCCGCTCCCGCCGGCAGAGATCGGCGAGCGCCTGGAGGTCGTCCACCGAACCCGTGTTGATCGTGGCCGCAGTGCCGATCACGCAGCAGGGGGCGCGGCCCGCCGCGCGATCAGCAGCGATCGCCGCCTGCAGCGCCGCGAGGTCGATGCGGTACGCCCCGTCCACAGGAACCTTGCGGAGCGCGCGGTGGCCGAGGCCGAGCAGTTCAATGGCCTTCTGGATGCAGCTGTGCACCTCGGTCGACGCGTAGAAGACTGGCTCCGCGGTGAGCGCCCGCACGCCCTCGGCCCGCACGTCGACGTCGGCCATCGCGTTCCGTGCCACCGCGAGCCCGACGAAGTTCGCCATGGAGCCGCCGCTGACCAGCAGTCCGCCCGCCTCGCGAGGCAGCCCGACGATGTCCTTGCACCAGTCGACGACCTGCGACTCGACGTGGTTCGCCACGTGATTGCCGCCCCCCATGTTGGGATTCAGCATGGCGGCGAGGTAGTCGGCCAGGGCACCGAGCGGCGTGCCCGCCCCCATGTACCAGGCCCAGAACCTCGGGTGCGTGTTGCCCATGCCATAGGGCGCGACCGACTCGCGGAACTCGCGGTAGATCGCAGCGGCCTCCTGCGGCGCCTCGGGAAGGGCGGCATGAAACCGCGCGACGATCTCCTCCGGGACGTGCTGCCAGACCGGTCGATCCCGCACCGAGGCCAGGTCGTCGAGCGCGTCGTCCACCGCACGATGGGCGAGCGCGCGGAATCCGGCCAAGTCGGCCGGATCCAGGCTGGCAGGTGGCTTCGGCTCGTTCATGCATCACTCCTCGCTCGCGGCTTGCGTTATCGTGGCGGTACCGCAATGCCCCGACCCGGGACCCCACGTGAACTCGTACGACGTCCTGCTCTGGCTGCACGTCCTCGCGATGGGATACTGGATCGGCAGCGACGTGGTGGTCAACGCGCTCTCCCGTCACGCGGTGCGCGGCACCACACTTCCCGGACCGGAGCGCAGGCGACTCTGGGACGTCGCGGGCTACGCCGAGGGACACGCGGAGGCCGCGCTGATCGCCAGCCTGCCGCTCGGCTTCACGCTCGCGGCGCAGGCGGGGCTCGTCTGGCTCGACGACGCCGCGCTCGCGATGCTGTGGCTCGGCGCCGTCGCCTGGCTCGCCTGCTTGCGGCGGGCCCGTGCCCGGCAGCCGCGCGCATGGGGCCCGGCCTGCAAACGCTGGGACATGCGCATTCGAATCGCGCTCGTCGCCGCCTTCCTGTATCTGGGCGTGCTCTCGCTCGCGACCGGCCGGCCCCTCGACGCCCCGTGGCTCGCCTGCAAGGTTCTCCTGGCGGCCGGCGTGCTCGCCGCCGGACTCGGAGTGCGCCGCCTCCGCCGTGAATGCGACGCGGCGTGGTCGGCCATCGTCCGCGATGGCACCGCCGCCGACGAAGCTGCGCTGCGTGCCGCCGCCCGGCGCGCGTCGTGGCTCGTCACCTTCGTGTGGTTGATGTGGATTGCGATCGCCTGGCTCGGCGTCGCGAAGCCGGGGCTCGGTCAGGCGCCGTAGGCGCGATGCACGCGGCGAGCGGTCCGGATCTCGTCGGCCAGCCGGAAGACCTGGCAGTAGTACCAGGACTGCGCACCGAACGTGTTCAGGATCTTCACGGGCAGGAGGGGGCTCGTGGGCGAGAGCCAGCCGCGCTCGCTTAACTTGAGCCGGTCCTCGAAGCGTTCGACGCTCTCGACCTCGTGTGCCAGGAGCCGCCGCGGAAAATCGGGCTGACAGCAGAGCGGGCGACCGAGGCCGATCACGTCGCAGTCGCCGCTCGCGAGCGCGGCCTCCATGCCGGCGCGACTGCGGAACCCGCCCGTGACCATGAGCGGCATGCGCGCCACCCGGCGAACGGCCGCGGCATAGTCCAGGAAATAAGCCTCGCGGGCCCGGGTGCTCGGCCGCACCGGCACGGCGCTGTCGGCCCGCCCCTGGAGACCGAGCAGGCGCGGCTGCTCGTAGGTGCCGCCCGAGAGCTCGAGCAGGTCGAGCCCCTCGTCGTTCAACCAGCGCACGACCTCGAGGCATTCGTCGCTGGTGAATCCGCCCTTGCGGAAGTCGTCGGAATTCAACTTCACCGCCACCGGGAAGTCGGCGCCGACCGCCTTGCGCACGGCAGGCGGAGCGGTCCCGCGAGCAGGTCCGTCACATCGCTTCTTTGAGCACCACGCCCTTCTGTTCCTTCTTCTTCAGCGTCCCCACCAGGTAGGCCGCGAGCGACGGCAGCAGCAGGATGGCGCCGAAGGCGTTAACCAGGAACATGAACGCGAGCAGGATGCCCATGTCCGCCTGGAACTTGAGCGCCGAGAAGATCCAGGTCGCCACCGAGATCGTCATCGTGG
>CAZRKS010000044.1:0-15792 GCA_964600315.1 uncultured Steroidobacteraceae bacterium
TGAAGAACAAGTTCCCGGGCTGGACGCCGATGATGATCAAGTCGGCGCTCATGACCACGGGCAGCAACGTGCTCGACGGGCCGGACACCAACCCGCTGGTGATCTTCCGCCAGGGCGCGGGCGAGGTTCAGCCGAACGATGCCACCAATCCGGGCCTGGTGTTCAACTCGGGCTGGAACGACTGGCTCGCGTTCCTGTGCGGCACGACGACGGGCGTGAGCGCGGCGACGTGCTCGGCGCTGACGGCGCTCGGCTACTCGACGGATCCGAGCAACATGAACGTGGCCTCGATCGCGATCGGCGACCTCCCGGGGACGCAGACCGTGAAGCGCCGGGTGACGAACGTGGGCGGCGCCGATGCGACGTACACGACTTCGTACACGGGCCTCGCCGGGTTCGCGGTCGCGCTGCCCGCCAGCATCGCGATCAACGCGGGCCAGTCGGTGTCCTTCGACGTCACCGTGACCCGGACCACCGCTGCGCTCAACACGTATGCGGGCGGCCAGATCACGCTCACCGACGGCACGCACCGGGTGCGCATCCCGATCGTCGTGAGGCCGGTCGCGCTCGGCGCCCCGGCGTCGGTCAGCGGGACGGGCGGTCCGCTCTCGTACAACGTGTCCTTCGGCTACAGCGGGGCGTTCTCCGCGACGGCCAACGGCCTCGTTGCGGCTTCGATCACCGCCGACACCGTGGCGGACGATCCGTCGAACGGGGCGTGCTCGCTCGCGTCGCCGAATGCCAAGCTGGTCCCGGTCGCAGTCCCGGCCGGCACGACGCTCGCACGCTTCCAGTTGTTCGACGCCGACGTCAACGCCGGCTCGGACATCGACCTGTGCGTGTTCAATGCGGGCGGCACACTCGTCGGCAGCAGCGGATCGGGCACGTCCGCCGAACAGGTGAGCCTCTCGAATCCGGCGGCGGGTGCCTACACCGTCGTCGTGCAGGGTTGGGGCGTCGCCGGCTCGACGCCGTTCAAGCTGCACACCTGGCTCGTGCCGACCGGTCCGACCGGTAACATGAACGTCGCGGCCCCGGCGGCCGCGGTGATCGGCACCAGCGGCGCCATCGACCTCACGTTCAGCGGCCTCGCCCCGGCCACCAAGTACCTGGGCTCGGTCGCCTATGGCGGCGTTGCGGGCCTGCCGGGCCCGACGGTCGTCTCGGTGAACACGCCGTAACGACCTGACACTCGTCACTCCGTGACACGCCCCGGGGAGCCATCTCCGGGGCGTTTTCTTTGGTGGACTCGCAGGTCAGGTGTCGGAGTCCGGCAGCGGCGGTCTGACGCGCTCGGCCGGGCACAGCGCGACGTTTCCGCTGCGCGTCGCGTGGTAGTTCAGCACCTCGGTCCCGGCCTGGATGCGGACTCGGTAACCCGGCACGAGGGCCTGCGTATACATCATTCCCGGTAGCGGACATCCGACGGAACCGTCCGGCCACGTCACGGACTCTGCACTGAGAACCTGGAGATCGCGCGCCGCGATCCCGGTGGCCGCGGCGGCTGCAGAAAGCGCGGATCGGATGACGGAGTCGAGGCCCGGGACGACCGCTGTCGTCGCTCGGGACGGCGCCGTCGTAGGGCTTGCCTCGCACGCGGCCAGCCCGAGGAGGCCCATCGCCACCAGTGCAGACCGCGCGAATGCTCGGGTATCGTGAGTTGCCATGCCTGGCATGAGAGCACAGTCACGGCGCGCGCGGGAAGGCGCCTTATGTCGCATCACGTTCCCGATCCGGATCGCGGCGAGTATGGTTCGAGCAGCCTTAACTCGGGCAGCATGACGGAGGGAACTGCAATGAACCCTGGAAATCGCCACAAGTACTTGCGCGCAGCCGTGCTGTGCGCGGCTGTCGGTGCACTGTCCTCTGGCGCGGCGCTCGCGGGGAATCCCTTCCGCGGCTTCGTCTCGACGGCCGACGGCTATTCGACATGGGACTCCGACCTGATCAACATCGAGGCGGTCACGGAGACCGGTGCGGGCGTCTATGTGGCGGTACTCGACACCGGACTCGTGCCGAACTGGCGCGACTACTTCCCGGAAGCGCGCATCGCTACGGAACTCGGTGCGGGGTTCGAGCAGCCGGTGACCTTCAAGGCGAAGAATGCCGATCCCTGCGGTCTCGAGACCTCGGTCGGGACATTGCGTGAAGCCACCTGGGTCGGTTCCACCGGCTCGACCCACGGCACGCACGTGACGAGCACGATCCTCGGCTACTCCTATCGCAGCAACTCCGATGCGGCCGCCGGTTATGCGCTGCCACCGATCCAGGTACGCGGCATCGCGCCCGACGTGACGATCATTCCGGTGCGCGTGCTGGCGGACTATCAGGTGCCGGCGCTGCCCAAGTGCGGGCCGGGCTTTCCGTCGCAGGGCGTCGTCTTCGGTACCAGCGAAATGGTCGCCGCCGGCATCGACTACGTCACGAAGCTCGCCATGGCGGGCTACCGGCCGATGGTGATCAACATGAGCCTCGGTGGTCCGGTGCTGGAGTCGGTGGAACAGGAGGCGCTCGATCGAGCGATCGCCGCGGGAGTGATCGTGGTCGCGTCGGCCGGCAACGCCGGCGAGGCAGGAATGGGGTATCCGGGCGGCTACGGGCCGGTGATCTCCGTCGGCTCCGTCGGCTGGACCGGCGAATGGGTCGCACCGGGCGGCACCCCGAGTGACCCGCGTTACCGCATGTGGTGGCTGCAGTACCCGGACCTGCCGGTGTTGCCAGGCACGGGCAACGTGCCCGACCCGACCAGCATCGACGACATCTACGTCAGCGACTTCAGCAGCCGCGAGTTGCCGGGGCAGGACCTCGACGTCCTGGCGCCGGGATCCTGGGTGCGCGGACCGTTCCCTGGTGACCCCGGCTTCAACCACCTGCCGTGGTGGTCGAAGGGTATCGCTGACCTCCGCGGACACAATGCCGGCAACTTCTATTACGTCGGCGGCACCTCGATGGCCTCGCCGCACGTCGCGTCCCTGGCCGCGCTGATCCTGCAGAAGAACCCGGCCCTCCTTCAGGACCAGGTCGCCGACATCCTCAGGACGACCGCGTTGCCGATGCCGGCCAGCGGGTCCCAGGTGGTCCGTGACAACGTCGTGCCGAATGTCACGATCAGCTGGGACACCGATTGCGACGGAACCGCATGCGACGCCGTCGGCTCCGGAGTCGTGCAGGCGGACGCTGCCATCGCGGCGACACCGTAAGCGAACCACAGTCGTTTCGCTGTTCTGCGCCCGGCGGGGGCCGTTCCCCGCCGGGCGCACTTGTATCCGGCCCCGCGCTGCGCCAGAGTCCCGGTCCGGCCATCGTTGCCGCGTGCAGCCCCCGGGCCATGAACTACCGCCACGCCTTCCACGCCGGAAATTTCGCGGACGTGCTGAAGCACGTGGTGCTCATGATGCTCGTCGAGCACCTGAAGCAGAAGCCCGCCCCGTTTGTCTTCGTCGACACGCACGCCGGCCGCGGGCTCTACGACCTGAGCGAGTCGCAGGCCCAGCGCAGCGGAGAGTACAAGACTGGCATCGGGCGCCTGCTGGAGCGACCGATCGCCGCGCTGCCGCCCGAGGTGGCGGCCTACGTGCAGCTGGTGCGTGAATCCGCGGGTCCGGGTCACAGCGCGATCACCGCCTACCCCGGCTCGCCGGTCATCGTCGCGCAGCTGCGGCGGCCGAGCGACCGCCTGGTGCTCGTCGAGACGCTGGCCCGGGAGGCGGCCGCGTTGCGGTCCGCACTCGGCCGGCAGCGGCTCGTGTCGATCGTCGAGGGCGACGGCTATGCTGCACTGAAGAGCCACCTGCCGCCGCGGGAGAACCGCGGACTCGTGCTCATCGACCCGCCCTACGAGTCCGACCTCGAGTTCGACCACGTCCTCGCCGGGCTCGAGGTCGCGCACGAACGCTGGCCGAGCGGCACGTATTGCATCTGGTATCCGGTCACCGACCGCGCCGGGCCCGTGCGCTTCCGCCGCAATCTCGAGCGGTCGGGCATCCGCCGGGTCCTGGAGGCGACGCTGCGCGTGCTGCCCGACGACGCGCAGGTCGGCATGGGCGGCGCGGGACTCGTGATCGTCAATCCGCCGTGGCAGCTGGACAGCCGGCTGCAGGCACTCCTGCCGCTGCTGCACAGACTTCTGTCGCCCGAAGGAATGGGCGGGAGCAGCGTGGAGTGGCTGGTGCCCGAGTGACCCGGGCCCGTGCTAGCGCAGCGTCAGGCACTCGGCGCGCCGGAAGCACCCGATCGTGTGGTCGTTCACCATCCCGGTCGCCTGCATGTGCGCGTAGAGAATCGTCGAGCCGACGAACCGGAACCCGCGCTTCTTCAGGTCCTTGCTGAGCGCGTCGGACTCCGGGCTGGTCGCAGGCACCTGCTTCATCGACTTCCACTCGTTCACGATCGGCTTGCCGCCGACGAACGACCAGAGGTGTGTCGAGAGCGCCCCGACCTCGTCCTGAAGCTTCAGCACGGCCTTCGCGTTGCCGATCGCCGACTCGATCTTGAGCCGGTTGCGCACGATGCCCGGGAACCGCATCAGCCTCTCGACCTTGCGCTTGTCGAAGCGCGCGACCTTCTCGACGTCGAAGTCCGCGAAGGCCTCGCGATAGCCGTCCCGCTTGTTCAGTATCGTCGACCAGCTGAGTCCCGCCTGTGCGCCCTCGAGGACCAGGAACTCGAACTGCCGCCGGTCGTCGTGAACGGGCAGGCCCCACTCCTCGTCGTGGTAGCGGATGTAGGCCTCGCTCATGCCGCTGTAGGACCACTCGCAGCGGGGGCGGGAGTCGGGAAGGTAGTTCATGGGGAAGGAGAATGCCCCTACCAATCCACGGCGGCGGCGACGCGCTCCGCGACCTGCGACAGGTCCGCGCCGTTCGGGCCGATCACGGCCACGCTGCCCGGACCCGCCGGGAGGATCGTGCCGACGTAGCCTTGCTCGGCGAACTCCAGGGGCGCCGCGACCTTCTCGTTCCGCAGCACCATGACGGTCACCGGCCCGGCGTCCGTCTGCACGACGAGGTGGGGGACGCGCTCGCCGCGGAATCGGCAGGTCTGCGCGTAGCTCACCATCCCGGCGTCGGCCCGCAGCCGGATCCCGCCGCGCTCGAGGACGCGTTCGAGCGTCGAGGGATCCGCAGGCGAAGCGCTGGCCACCATCACCCCCGGTTCGTGCGCGAGGTGCTTCACGACGTCCTCGGCGAGCGACGTCCTGGGCGCACTCACCCAGAGGAGCGAACCGACCAGCACGCCGCCGACGATGCTCGCCGCGAGCGCCATCCAGCGCCGGCGGTCGAGCGATGCGAGCGCCACCGCCCCCGGCGAACCGCCCGCAGCGGCGGCCTCCGGCACCGGAATGCGCAGCGCCGCCAGGATCCGGTCGTCCAGCACCCGCAGCTGCCGCAGGAACTCCGCGCAGCGGGGGCATACGGCGACATGCGCGGCGGCTTCCGCGCCCAGGCGTTGCGGATCGGCCCCGGCCGCACGCCGGAATTCCAGGCACTCCATGACTACTCAGCCTCCTCGACCCCGCCGAGGCCCAGTTTCCGCCGCAGCTTGTGCCGCGCGCGGAACAGCCGCGTGAGCACGGCGCCCTGGGTGAGGCCGAGCTGCTGCGCGATTTCTTCGGTCGAGTAGCCCATCAGCACCTGCAGCACCAGCGGCTCCCGATAGTCGTCCTCCAGCGCGAAGATCGCGCGGCGCACGTCCAGTGTCTCCTGCTCCTCGGCCACGGCCAGCTCCGGCGATTCGCTTCCCACCAGGTCGTCCACCGGCACCGTCTCGAAGCGCCTGCGCTCGTACAGGCGGGCGTGCTCGCGCCGGACGATGGTGAGCAGCCACGGCTTGACCGCCGCCGTCTCCGCGAGGCTCGCGCGCGAGCGCCACGCCCGCAGCAGCGCCTCCTGCACGACGTCCTCCGCCACCTGCCGGTCCCGCGCCAGCCAGAACGCGAACCGGTAGAGATCCGGCCGCAGCTCGTCGCAGAGCCGCGCGAATGCGGTTTCCCCGTGCTTTCCGGCAAACGGTGCGTTCATGTATAAAGACCGGGCCTGCGGTGGCTTTATTGCGGCGAGGCAGACGGGGCGGGACACCCTGGACCGCCCGGGCTGGGCTCGTCCGGAAACATAGCCCGCGCGAGCGCAGCGGCGCAAACTCCTCGTGCGCCGCGCCTGGAGTCCTTGGATGACGAATCACTCGACGCCCTCCCAGTATCCGCGAGTGCGCATGCGTCGCATGCGGCGCGACGAGTTCTCCCGCCGCCTGATGCGCGAGACCACGCTCACGGCCGCCGACTTCATCTATCCCGTGTTCGTGATGGAGGGGTCCGGACAGCGGGTGCCGGTGCCGTCGATGCCCGGCGTCGAGCGTGTGACCGTCGACGAACTCGTGCGCGACGCCGAGGCGGTCGCCGCGCTCGGCATCCCGGCGCTCGCGCTCTTTCCCGTCACGCCCCCCGAGGCGAAGTCGCTCGACGGACGCGAGGCCTGGAATCCCGATGGCCTCGCCCAGCGGGCCGTGCGCGCGCTCAAGAAAGCGGTGCCGGCGCTCGGCGTGGTCACCGACGTGGCGCTCGACCCGTTCACGACACACGGCCAGGATGGCATCGTCGACGAGACCGGCTACGTCATGAACGACGTGACGGTCGAGGCGCTGGTGAAACAGGCGGTCTCGCACGCCGCCGCCGGCGCGGACGTCGTGGCGCCCTCCGACATGATGGACGGCCGCATCGGCGCCGTCCGCGATGCGCTCGAGGCGGCGGGCCACATCCACACGCGCATCCTCGCCTACTCGGCCAAGTACGCCTCGAGCTTCTACGGCCCGTTCCGCGACGCCGTGGGCTCGGCGGGCAACCTCGGCAAGGGCAACAAGTACAACTACCAGATGGACCCGGCGAACTCCGACGAGGCGCTGCGCGAGATCGCCCTCGACCTCGACGAAGGCGCCGACATGGTCATGATCAAGCCTGGCCTGCCCTACCTCGACATCGTGCGGCGCGTGAAGGACCGCTACGGCGTGCCGACCTTCGTCTACCAGGTGAGCGGCGAATACGCGATGCTCATGGCGGCGGCGGGCAACGGCTGGCTCGACGAGCGCGCCGTCGTGCTCGAGTCGCTGACCTCGATCAAGCGGGCCGGCGCGGACGGCATCCTCACGTATTTCGCCCGACGGGCGGCCGAATGGCTGAAGGAGTAGGCCGACGCGGATGAAGCCGGGTGCCAGGCACCCGCTTCCTCCGGGCCCTCGATCCGCAATGCCCGACAACTACGGACTCTTCGGCTATCCCGTCCACCACAGCTGGTCGCCGTTCATCCACGGGATGTTCGCGAAGCAGACCGGGCAGGACATGGCGTACCGGCTGTACGAGTCGCCGCCGGAGCGGTTTCGCAGCGAGGTGCTCGAGTTCTTCCGCAGCGGAGGCCTCGGCGTCAACGTGACGCTGCCGCACAAGCGCGCGGCGGCGGACCTCGTCAACGAGCTCACGCCGCGCGCCCAGACCGCCGACGCCGTCAACACCATCGTGCGCCGCGACGAGCAGCTGGTCGGCGACAACACCGACGGCGCCGGACTGCTCGCGGACCTGCGGCACAACCTTTGTCTCGAGTGGCCGGCGCCGCGCATCCTGCTGCTCGGCGCGGGCGGGGCGGCGCGGGGCGCGCTCGGCCCGCTGCTCGAACTCGGGCCGCGACTGGTGGTGATCGCGAACCGGACGACGGATCGCGCGGTCGATCTCGCGCGCGAGTTCGCCGAGCAGGGCCCGGTGAGCGGCTGCGACTTCGGGCACCTCGAGCACCAGCACTTCGACCTGATCGTGAACGCGACCTCCGCGAGCCTGCGCGGCGAGGTCCCGCTGATCCCGATCGGCGTGGTGGACTCGATGACGACCTGCTACGACATGGCGTATGGCACGGGCGACACCGCCTTCGTGGCCTGGGCGAAGCGGCTCGGCGCCCGGCGCGCCGAACAGGGCTGGGGCATGCTCGTCGAACAGGCCGCCGAGGCGTTCCACGTCTGGCGCGGCGTCCGGCCGGACACGGCGCCCGTCCTGCGGGCGCTGCGCTCGCGCGCCACTACGGCTGCTCGTAGTCCTGCTTGAGGCGCACGTACCAGTCGGCCATGATCGGGATGCGCGCGATCTCGGCGGCCGTCATTTCGCGCGCGCGCCGCGCCGGATTGCCGACGTAGACGCCGCCGGACTCGAGGCGCTTGCCCGGCGGCACGACCGCGCCGGCGCCGATCATCACGTCGTCCTCGACCACGGCGCCGTCGAGCACGATCGAGCCGATGCCGACCAGCACCCGGTTGCCGATCGTGCAGCCGTGCACCGTCACCTTGTGGCCGATCACGACGTCCTCGCCGACGATCAGCGGCCAGCCCGAGTCGTTGCCGGGATAGGGCCGCGAGACGTGCAGGACGCTGCCGTCCTGCACGTTGCTGCGCGCCCCGATGCGGATGAAGTTGACGTCGCCGCGCAGCACGGCCATCGGCCACACGGACACGTCGTCGCCGAGCGTCACGTCCCCGATCACGAGCGCCGCGGGATCGATGTAGACGCCGGCCCCGAGAGTCGGGCGGGCGCGGAGGTAGGAGCGGGTGGACATGCGGTTCGGTCCTCCGGAATGCGACGTGTAGTCTAGACGCTGGGGGGCGCCGCCCGGCAATCTTGCGCGCAGGCGGGCCTGTCCCCCGCCCCGGAGCCCGCACCATGTTCGTCGCCCTGCTGCTGTTCGTCGCGCTCTTGACCGCTGCGGCCGTCTATGTGGTCCGCATGTACAACGGCCTCGTCGTCCTGCGCGAGAACGTGCGCAAGGCCTGGTCGAACATCGACGTGCTGCTCACGCAGCGGCACGACGAGCTGCCCAAGCTCGTCGAGACCTGCCGGCGCTACATGGCCTACGAGCAGGAGACCCTCGAGCGCGTGATGCTGGCGCGCTCCGCGGTGTTCAAGGCCCAGGGATCCGGCGACGTCGCCGCCCTGGGCGCCGCCGAACAGCAGCTGCGCGAAGGACTCGGCCGCCTGTTCGCGGTCGTGGAGAACTACCCGGATCTCAAGGCGGACCAGAGCTTCCGGCACCTGCAGGGCCGCATCACGGAGCTCGAGGAGTCGATCGCCGACCGCCGCGAGCTCTACAACGAGGCCGTGAACCTGAGCAACATCCGCATCCAGACCTTCCCGGACCTCTTGATCGCGCGCATGTTCGAATTCCGGCCGTCCACGCTGCTCGAGTTCACCGAGGAGCAGAAGCGCGACGTGGACCTGGGCAAGCTGTTTGGCTGACCCGTCCGACTTCTGGTTCTGGCTGCTCACGCTCGGGTTCGCCGTCGCCGGCGGCGGCTGGCTCGCGCTCCGCTCGCTGCACGTGGCGCGGCTCATCGAGGACACGCCGACCTCGCGCATCCGCTCCGCGGCACAGGGTTACGTCGAGCTGGCCGGTCGCGGCCGGCCGCTGGACGGCACGGAGAACCTCGCCCCGCTCACGCAGCGGCCCTGCGTCTGGTGGCGGTACCGGATCGAGCGGAGCGAGTCCGGTGCCGGCGAGAAGCGTCGGCAATCGTGGGCGACCGTCGCTTCGGGACGATCCGAGCAGCCGTTTCTGCTCGACGACGGCACGGGCGAGTGCATCGTGCAGCCCGGGGGCGCCGAGATCCTGGCCGGCGAATCGACCACGTGGTACGGCAGCACGCCGTGGCCGACGCAGGCGCCGAGCGCGGGCCTGATGCGGACCCAGGATCGACACTACCGCTATTTCGAGGAGCGCATCTACGCGCACGAGCGGCTCTGCGTGCTCGGCGAGTTCGCGACGCACAGCTTCGACGGCCAGCGTGACCGGTCCGCAGAAGTCGCGGCCCTGCTCGCCGAATGGAAGCAGGACCAGGCCGCGCTCGCCGAGCGATTCGACCAGGACCGCGACGGTCGCGTGAGTCTCGAGGAGTGGGAGCGCGCCCGCGAGGAAGCCGTGCGCACCGTCGACCAGCGACCGCTCGAGAACCCGGCGCGGTCCGCACTCCACGTGCTGCGCCGGCCGGCCAGCGGACAGTTGTTCCTGGTGGCGGCGTTTCCGGAAGGCGACATCGCAAAGCGCTACCGCCGCCGCGCCATCCTGGCCTTCGTCGGCTTCGTCGCCGCCACCTACGCGCTCGGCTGGCTGCTGCAGGGGGTCTTCGGCTGAGGGGCGATCGGCATAGAATGGCCGCTCGTTCACACGGACCGGACGGGCGCGATGGCGAATCCCCTGCTCGACGACTCCCCGCTGCCGGACTTCCCGGCCATCGAGGCCGCGCACGCCGAGCCCGCCATCCGGCAGCTGCTCGAGGAGAACCGGCGCACGCTCGCCGGACTGCTCGAGGCCGGCGCACAGGGCTGGGACGGCCTCGTGGCCCCGATCGAACGCATGCATCACCGGCTCGCACGCGCCTGGTCGCCGGTCGGTCATCTGAACGGCGTGATGAACGGCGAGGAACTGCGCGCGGCCTACAACGCCTGCCTGCCGCTGCTGACCGCCTACCACACCGAGATTGCCCAGAACGAGCGGCTCTGTGCGGCGTACCAGCGCGTGATGGAGGCCGAAGGCGACCGGCTGCAGCCCGTGCAGCGCCGGCTGCTCGAGAACGCCCTGCGGGATTTCCGCCTGGCCGGCGTCGACTTGCCCGCAGACCGCAAGCAGCGCTTCGGCCAGGTCATGGAGCAGCTCGCCACCGCGCAGGCGAAGTTCGACGAGAACGTGCTCGACGCCACGCAGGCCTGGTCGCGTCACGTCACCGACGAGGCCGAGCTCGCCGGCCTTCCGGAGACGACGGTCCAGCGCGCGCGGCAGGCGGCGCAGGACGTGGGTCAGGCGGGCTGGCTGCTGCCACTCGACGCGCCGAACTACCAGGCCGTCCTGACGCACGGCGAGCGGGAGCCGCTGCGCCGCGAGTTCTACGAGGCCTGGGTGACGCGCGCCTCCGACCAGGGACCACACGCACGCCAGTGGGACAACACGCCGCTCATGGGCGAGATCCTCGCGCTGCGGCACGAAGCCGCCGGCCTGGTCGGATTCGCGAACTTCGCCGAGTACTCGCTCGCGACCAAGATGGCGCGCGAGAACGGCGAGGTACTCGGGTTCCTGCGCGAGCTGGCGCGGGTGAGCCGGCCGGCGGCGCTGCGCGAATTCGCCGAGCTCGAGCAGTTCGCGGGTCGGTCGCTCGAGGCGTGGGACGTGGCGTTCTTCTCCGAGCGGTTGAAGCGCGCCCGTCTCGACATCTCCGAAGAAGCGCTGCGACCCTACTTCCCGCTGCCCCGCGTGCTCGCGGGCCTCTTCGCCGTGGTGACGCGGCTCTATGGCGTGCGCGTCGTCGGGCGGCCTGACGTGCCCGTGTACCACCCGGACGTCCGCTACTTCGACGTCGTCGACCGGGATGGCGCGCCGCGTGCCGGTTTCTTCCTCGACCTCTACGCGCGGCCGCACAAGCGAGGCGGCGCCTGGATGGACGAGTGCGTCGGCCGTGCCCGACTGCCGGGCGCGGCGGCGCTGCCGGTCGCCTACCTCGTATGCAATTTCACGCCACCGGTGGGGGACGTGCCATCCCTGCTGACGCACCACGAGGTGCTCACGCTGTTCCACGAGTTCGGGCACGGGCTGCACCACATGCTGACGCGCGTCGACTACCCGAGTGTCGCGGGCATCAACGGCGTGCCCTGGGACGCGGTCGAGCTGCCGAGCCAGTTCATGGAGAACTTCGCGTGGCGCGACGAGGTGCTGCCGCTCATCTCGGCTCACGTCGGGACCGGCGAACCGCTGGCGGCCGAGACGCTCGCGAAGCTGCAGCAGACGCGCAGATTCCAGCCCGGCCTGCAGACCGTGCGCCAGCTCGAGTTCGCGCTGTTCGACTTCCGGCTGCACGCGGAGCACGTGGCGGGCGCGGCGCCCCGCATCGCCGAGACGCTCGACGAGGTGCGGGACGAGGTGGCGGTCGTCCGGCCCCCGGCGTTCAATCGCTTCCCGAACAGCTTCCAGCACATCTTTTCCGGCGGCTATGCGGCCGGCTACTACAGCTACAAGTGGGCCGAAGTGCTGTCCGCCGATGCGTTCGGCGCCTTCGAGGAGAGCGGCGTGTTCGATCCGGCGACGGCGCGCCGCTTCCTGCAGTCGATCCTCGAGCGGGGCGGCAGCCGCGACGCGATGGAAGCGTTCGTCGACTTCCGCGGCCGCCGGCCCGAGATCGAACCGCTGCTGCGCCAGATGGGTCTGGCGGCCTGACCATGCTGGTCGCGACCTGGAACGTCAACTCGCTGCGCGTCCGCCTCACGCAGCTCACCGACTGGCTCGCGGCGAATCCGGTGGACCTCATCGCGCTGCAGGAGACGAAGCTGCCCGACGCGGAGTTTCCGCGCGAGGCGCTCGAGGCGCTCGGACTGCACGTCGCGTTCAGCGGCCAGCGGACCTACAACGGCGTGGCGATCCTCGCGCGGACGCCGCTCACCGACGCGGTGGCGGGCATTCCGGGGTTCGAGGACGAGCAGCGGCGCGTGCTCGCCGCGACGGTCGCCGGCGTGAGGGTCATCGACGTCTACGTGCCGAACGGTCAGTCGGTGGGCTCGGACAAGTTCGCCTACAAGCTGCGCTGGCTCGAGGCGCTGCGCGGGTATGTCGCCGCCGAGCTCGAGCGGCATCCGCGTCTGGTCGTGCTCGGCGACTGCAACATCGCACCCGAGGACCGCGACGTGCACGACCCGAAGGCGTGGGAGGGCTCGGTGCACGTGAGCGAGCCCGAGCGGGCCGCGCTGAGATCGCTCCTGTCGGTCGGTCTCGAGGACTGCTTCCGGCTGTTCGAGCAGCCGGAGAAGGTCTTCTCCTGGTGGGACTACCGGATGATGGCCTTCCGGCGCAACGCAGGTCTCAGAATCGACCTGATCCTCGCCAGCGCCGAACTCGCGAGAAAATGCGCGGAAAGTCGCATCGACAAGGCGCCGCGCAAGCTCGAGCGGCCCTCCGACCACGCCCCGGTGCTCGCCAGGTTTGACATATAGGGCGCGCGGGCCCGGGTGTCGGAATTCTTTACTGTGGCCTTCGGGCCGCTTGGGTCTACACTCGCCGGGAAAAGGATGACACGGCCAGGCACGCGACCCGTGCCGACGACAAGAAGACGGTGATGCGATATCGGCGCAGCGACTACGACGTCACCAACACCGTGCAGGTGAGCTCGGTCACGGCCGTGCGACGCGCGGTCGAAGAGCTGTTCACGCAAACCTGGCCCGGCGCGCAGTTCGACCGGGTCGCCGCCGCGTTCGCGGATTTCGAGCGTCTCTTCAACGGCCAGTTTCCCGGCTACCTCGGCTGCGACACCGTCTATCACGACGTGCAGCACACGCTCGACGACACCCTGGCGATGGCCCGGCTGGTGGCAGGCTTCGATCGCTCGCACGCGCCCGAACAGCGCCTCGGCGCCGACCGGGCGGTGATGGGCATCATCGTCGCGCTGTTCCACGACGCGGGCTACATCCGGCAGACCGACGACACGCAGCACCGCAACGGCGCCGAGTTCACGCGCACGCACGTCGGCCGCAGCGCCCGCTTCCTCGCGCGCTACCTGCCGACGATCGGCATGGCCGAGTGGGTCCCGGTCGCCACGCAGATCGTGCACTTCACCGGCTATGAGCTCAGGTTCGACCAGATCCGCCTCGACGACGGCCGCGACCGCAAGGTCGGGCACCTCGTCGGCACCGCCGACATGGTGGCGCAGATGGCCGACCGCTGTTACCTCGAGAAGTGCCGCGACCGGCTCTACGCCGAGTTCGTGCTCGGCGGCGTCGCGCTTTCGCGGCGCGAGGACGGCGCGCTCGACGTGGTCTACGGCTCAGGGCTCGACGTGCTGCGGCACACGCCGGAGTTCGTCGCCGACACGATGCGCACGCGCCTCGATGGAGAGTTCGGCGGCGCGTACCGCTATTTCGAAGCGCTGTTCGGCGGTCGCAATCCGTACATGGAGGCGATCGAACTCAACCTCGAGTACCTGCGCCAGGTGCTGCAGTCGCGCCGCTGGTCGATGCTGCGCCGCGAGCCGCCCTGCTTCACGTGGGAGAAGAACCCGCTGCAGAACGTGCGGACGCTGGTGATCGACCACCTCAAGGCAACGGTCGCCGCATAGGGAATCTGCCCAGCGCGTCGAGCAGCGCACGCGGATCGTCGGACACCGCGAGCAGCGCACGGTGCTCGGGCCGTAGGAACCCGGCCATGACCGCGTGGTCGAGGAAGCCGGCGAGCGCGTCAAAGTACCCGGCGACGTTGAGCAACCCGTTCGGCTTCGCCACCAGCCCGAGCTGCGCCCAGCTCAGGACTTCGAACAGCTCGTCCAGCGTCCCGATGCCCCCCGGCAACGTGAGGAACGCGCGGGCCAGCTCGCCCATGCGCAGCTTGCGCTCCGTCAGCGTCTCGACGATCTCGAGCTCGGTCAGTCCGTCGTGGCCGACCTCCCTCTCGTACAGGAACCGGGGAATCACGCCCGTCACGCGCCCACCGGACTCGAGCGCGGCGTCGGCGAGCTGGCCCATCAGGCCGACTCGTCCGCCGCCATAGACCAGCGTCCAGCCGCGCCGCGCGATCTCCCGGCCCACGCTCCGCGCCGCCTCGGCGTAGGCCGGGGCCGCGCCGGCGGCGGAGCCGCAGAACACACAGACCGAGAAGGCCACGCGCGTGGATTCTCGTGCCCGGCGCCGACTACACGCCGCCGGACGGGCGCAGCGTGCGCAGGAACGCGGCCGGGTCCCCGCCGCGCTCGAGCACCTCGACCAGCGCCGAGCCGACGACCACGCCATCGACGTGCCCACGCATGCGCGCGACCTGCTCCGGCCCGCGTATGCCGAACCCGGCGCACACCGGGATCGGCGACACCGCGCGCACGCGATCCATGTACTCGAGCACCGTGTCCGGAACGGCGACGCTCCTGCCGGTCGTGCCCGTCATGGTCACCGCGTAGACGAATCCCTGGCTGGCGGCGCAGAGCATCTTCAGTCGCGCGGCGGGCGTCACCGGCGTCACCATCTGCACGAGCGCGAGTCCGGCGCGATCGAGCGCGGCACGAACGTCGGCACTTTCCTCGAAAGGCAGGTCCGGGATGATGAACCCGGCGGCACCCGCCTGCGCCGCCGCTTCCGGCAGCCGGTCGAGCCCGAAGGCGAGCAGCGGGTTGAGGTAGCTCATGAGCAGCAGCGGCGCCCGCGGCCGCGGCTGCATCGTCCGCAACTCCTCGAAGAGCCAGGGCAACGTGAATCCGCCCTGCAGCGCGACGTGGCTCGCGCGCTGGATCGTCATGCCGTCCGCCATTGGGTCGCTGAACGGCACGCCGATCTCGACGACGTCGGCCTCGGCAGCGACGGCGGCGAGGTTGCGCGCGAAGCTCGCGCGGTCCGGGAACCCGGCCGTCATGAAGCCGACGACCGCCGGGTGCCCGCGTCCTGCAGCGGCACGAATGGCGGCGCTGATCGTGTCCCGCGGCGCGCTCATCACAGCTTCCCCACGAGCAGCGTGCGCTGCAGCGTCGGCATGTCCTTGTCGCCGCGGCCCGAGAGGCCGATGAGGATGCGACCGCCCGGATGGTGCCGCGCCCAGCGCTTCGCTCCGGCGAAAGCGTGCGCGCTCTCGATCGCGGGCAGGATGCCCTCGGCCTGGCAGCATTCGGCGAGCGCCTCGAGCGACTCGTCGTCCTCCGCCGCCTCGTACGTCACGCGCCCGATGCTCGCGAGCAGCGCGTGCTCCGGTCCGACACCGGGGTAGTCGAGCCCGGCCGACACCGAGTGCGTTTCCTGGATCTGTCCGTGCGCATCCTGCA
>CAZRKS010000045.1:0-15133 GCA_964600315.1 uncultured Steroidobacteraceae bacterium
TCATCAGCTCGAGGAAGGCGACCACGTACTGGTCGTAGGTGACGATGCCCTGGAATTCCTCGAGCAGGTTGAAGGCGATGTCGGGCCGCCAGTCCGTGATGGCATTGCGCAGGTCCGCGAGGTTGTCGCCGAGCCCGAGGACCTTCACTTCGTGTCCCATCGCACGCAGCGACGTCGAGACGTCGTACTCCGTGCGCCACGCGTCGATCTCCTGCTCGCTGTAGCCGCCGGCGTCGTCGGGCGGGACGAGGGTCTCGTGCACCAGCACGAGCACGCGCCGCTTCTTCATAGAGCGTAGTTCTCCCGGTCGCGCAGCAGCATGTCGAGCAGGATGCGCTCGAGCATGGCGAGCACGTCGCGCTTGGCCTTGCGCTGGCTGCCCTTCAGCCGCAGGTCGAGCGCGCGCGCGCGCTGCGTCGCGACGTGCAGGGCGTGGTTGACGAGGTAGGGATGCATGCGGGCGCGGCGGACGAGGAGCCGCCGCAGCTGCGGCCGGATCTCGCGCAGGAAACGGCTTGCGGCGAGTCCGCGGGGATGATCGTCGTGCCGCCCGAACACGCGCAGCAGCGGGCGATCGTAGGACCGCGCGAGATCGACTTCGTAGCGCGCCTGCTTGCGCCGGTAGTGCTCGCGCAGCGTGCGCGTGTTCGCCGACAGCGGCTCCACCGTGTCGCGGCTGAGCCGGGCCGCGCGCTGCCCCTCGATCTCGCGCAGCGTCCGGTCGACGAACTCGAGCTTGGCGAGCGCGGGCCACCCGGCATACTGGCTGCGCCAGCGCGAGCGCGGCGGCAGCCAGACGGCGAACGTCTCGGCAAAATCCTCGGTCGGATGGCTCTGCGCGTACCAGTGGCCGAGGTGCAGGACGAAGTTGCGGCTGCCCGGCCGCGGCGAGTAGCGGGTCGGGTAGCGCCGCGACGCCTTGCCGAAGGTCTCGCGCCAGGCCTTCCGCCGCCGCAGCCCGAACGCCGTGTCGATCGCGTGCCCGGTCTCGTGGCGCAGGATGCGCATCAGCCACTTGTCGTTGCCGCCCTCGACCTCGTGCATGAACCGCCGCTCGAGGCGCATCAGACGCGGATGCGCGAGATAGAACGGGATGGCGATCCCGGGAATGCCGTCCGGCGAAAACCACTCCTCCGACAGCCAGAAGTGCGGCCGGAAGCGGATGCCCTTGCGCTGCAGTTCGCCGTAGAGCCGGCGCACGCTGTGCTCGAGGCGCGAGTTCGCCAGCCCGAGGCGCAGGTCGCAGAAGCGCTTGTCGAGGAGCGCGTCGTCGTCGAGTCGCGTCCACGCCGGCTCGCGTCGTTTCACGTCCTCGCGCCTCCCGGATCGAGGCGGGCCAGCCGCAGGGCCATCGATTCCAGCAGGTCGCGCCGTGCGAGCCCGGACACGCGGGCCGGAGGGATGGCTGCGGCGCCGTGGAACGCTCCGGCGAGGGTCCCGGCCAGGGCCGCCTCGAGGGCGGGCTCGACCGCGGAGGCGCACGCACGCTCGATGGCCTCCTCGAAGTCCGCGGCGGCGGCGACGGCGGCGCGAGCCCGCGCGACGGCGAAGAGCGCGCCGAGCGGCGCCGGCTTCTTCGTCGCCACGTCCGCACGCGTTGCGCAATCGGCAGACGCCATGGTCATCACGGCAGGTTTCAACGGCCGCTCGGTCCAGAGGCCGGGCACCGGCGCGTAGAGTCCGGCGAGGACTTTCGCGGGCGGGTCGCCCCGCAGGGCACCGACCAGCAGGGCCCCGTAGTACCGGCAGGCGTCGACCACGAGCGGCGACTGGTGCGTCGTGCGCGCGCACTGTCCTGCGAGCTGCACGGCGGCCGCCGGGTCCCCGAGTGCGTACAGCACGGCCGAGACCGTGCGCGGCAGGGCGGAGGTGGACGCGTCGCGCGGATCGTGCGAGCCGCCCGTCGCGAGCCCACGCCAGTGGTAGTTGGCGAGCGCCCTCGCCACATCGGGCGTTGCGGGCGACGGCTTCCCGTCCCAGGCGAGGTGACCGTCGCGCTGCCAGCGAATGTAGCGCTCGACCTGGTCGCGCGCGTCGCCGCTCCCGCGCTCGATCAGGCTTTCGGCCAGGCAGAGCGCCAGCGCCGTGTGTTGCGTCCAGCGGCCGGCGTCGCCAGTGGCCGATCCCACAGCCGCGCCCGCAGCATCACCCGCCGCCAGCCCGAGCAGTGCCCCGCGCGCCCGGTCGCGCAGGTCCGGCGCGGCCCCCGCGGCGCGCGCTGCCGTCCCTGCACCGCGGGCCGCCCAGGAGTTCACGAACTCGACCTGCTCGCGCGTCTCTGGCACCTCGGGCCACGCCTGTGACCGCGCGCTCTGCCGCCAGCAGCGCTGCAACTGGTCGTAGGCGTCGCGCCCGTGCCGCTGCTCCGCGAGCCAGCAGCCGGCAACCGTCGCGCTGCGACCGACCCCGGCGCGACAATGCAGGTACACGACGTGCCCCGCGGCGAGCGCGTCGTCGACCAGCGCGAGGATGCGACGCATGTGCTCCGGTCCCTCGGGCAGGCCGTGGTCCCGGATGGGCTCGCGCTGGTACTCGACCCGCCGCCCGTCCGGAGTCGCGAAGGGCAGCAGCGCCTCGTACGACGGCAGCTCGCGCGTCTCGGTCAGGTCGACGAAACAGGTGACGCCCGCCCGCAGGAAGCGGCGCAACCGTTCCATCGCTTCGGCCCGCGACGGCGACCCGGGGTACTCGCCGACGAGCAGCCGGCCCGGGACCACCCAGTAGCTCTCGGCAATCGGGCGTTCGGGCAGCGGCGGATCCGGTCCGTCGGAACGAGTCGGCATGGGACCATGATACGGCAGCCAGCCGCCGGGGCTGCGAACGCCGACGGCGCTGTGAGAGACTGGCGCGATTCGAGACGGGGGAACGCTCTGTGCTGAAACAACTGGCGGCCCGGAAGTCGGTCGCGACCATCGCCCGCGAGATCGAGTCCGGGCCACGCCTGAGCCGCGTCCTCGACGCGCGCAACCTGACGTCGATCGGGCTCGGTTCGATGATCGGCAGCGGCATCTTCGTCCTCACCGGCACCGTGGCCGCCGAGCACACGGGTCCCGCCGTCACCCTCGCCTTTCTCGTCGCGGCCCTCGGCTGCGGCCTGGCCGCCATCTGCTACGCGGAACTCGCGGCATTGATCCCGGTGGCCGGCAGTGCCTACAGCTACACCTACGCGACCCTCGGCGAGGGGGTCGCGTGGTTCGTCGGCTGGAACCTCGCACTCGAATACATGATGTCCGCGGCGACCGTCGCGGTCGGCTGGTCCGGTTACGTCGTCAACCTGTTTGAGGAATTCGGCGTGCACCTGCCGGCCGCGCTCACGAATGCGCCGGTCGGCAAGACCGCCGGTCACACGCTTGCAGCAACCGGCGCGCTGGTCAACCTGCCGGCGGTGCTGATCGTCGTGGCGCTCACCTGGCTCTGCTACATCGGCATCCGGCAATCGGCCCGGCTCAACAACTGGATGGTCGTCACGAAGGTCGCGATCATCGTGCTGTTCATCGTCGCGGGCGTCGCCTTCGTCGACACCTCCCGGTGGCATCCATACCTGCCGGCGAGCCACGGGGAATTCGGGCATTTCGGCTGGAGCGGCGTCATGCAGGGCGCGGCGATCATCTTCTTCGCCTACATCGGCTTCGATACCGCGGCGACGACGGCGCAGGAAGCCCGCAACCCGCAGCGCGACGTGCCGGCCGGAATCATGGCGGCGCTCGTGATCTCGACCGTGCTCTACGTCGCGATGGCGGCGGTCATGACCGGCATGGTCGACTACCAGCGGCTGGACGTCGCCGCGCCGGTGGCCGTCGCGCTCGACGAGCACCCGAGCCTGCGCTGGCTCGGGCTGCCGGTGAAGATCGGCGCGATCGTCGGCATGACTTCCGTGATCCTGATGTCGATCCTCGGTCAGCCGCGCATCTTCATGGCGATGGCGCGCGACGGACTGCTGCCGCCGCAGCTGGAGAAGGTCCACCCGAAGTACCACACGCCGTCGATCGCCACGATCATCACCGGCGTGATCGCGGCGTTCTTCGCGGGCGTGTTCCCGATCGACGTGCTGGGCGAACTGGTGTCGATCGGCATCCTGCTCGCTTTCACGGCGGTCTGCGCCGGCGTGCTGGTGCTGCGCCGGACCCTGCCGGAGGCGCCGCGCCCGTTCTACGTGCCTTTCGCGCCGCTCACCTGCACGGCGGGCGTGCTGGTGTGCCTCGGGCTCACGCTTTTCCTGCCGCACGACACCTGGATGCGACTGGTGATCTGGTCCGCGGTCGGCTTCGCGATCTACTTCGGCTACGGGTTCTGGCACAGCCGTCTGCGAGTGCGGTGAAGCGGCGCGACCAGCATCTCGTCCCCCGGCGTCGGGGGTTCGGTGCCGCTGTCCTGGGACGCCGTGAACCCATCCCTGGGGGCTCCGGGCGCCGCGTCCATGCGGCGCACGGCCCAGGACAGCGGCACCGAACCCCCGACGCTGGGACGTGAGTCGAGGCTCGCTAACTACGCCTCGTCCCAGGGTTCGCGGGCGATGTCCGCTGCACCAGGATCCGCGGCCATGGCCGCGCGCAATGCATCGAGCCCGGCGAAATCGAAGGCGGACGGGTCGGCGAGGTGCGACGCACTGACGTTGCGCAGCGCCGAGAAGATCGTCTCGGTGCGGCCCGGGAATTCACGCTCCCAGTCGGCCAGCATCTTCTTCACGGCGACGCGCTGCAGGTTCTCCTGGGATCCGCACAGCCGGCACGGGATGATCGGGAAGGCGCGCGCCCGCGCGTAACGCTCGATCTCGCGTTCCGGCACGTAGGCGAGCGGACGGATCACGACGTGGCGCCGGTCCTCGGACAGGAGCTTCGGCGGCATGGCTTTCATCCGGCCGCCGAAGAACAGGTTCAGGAACAGCGTCTCGACGATGTCGTCGCGGTGGTGACCGAGCGCGATCTTCGTGATGCCGTTCTCCGCCGCATACCGGTACAGTCGCCCTCGCCGCAGCCTCGAGCACAGGCCGCACATCGTGCGGCCCTCGGGGATCACGCGCTTCACGACGCTGTAGGTGTCCTGCTCGAGGATCGCATGGGGCACGCCGAGCGCGGCCAGATACTCGGGCAGCACGTGCGCCGGGAAGCCCGGCTGCTTCTGGTCGAGGTTGACCGCGACCAGCTCGAAGCGGACCGGCGCGCTCCGCTGCAGTGACCGCAGGACGTCGAGCAGCGTGTAGGAGTCCTTGCCGCCGGAGAGGCAGACCATGACACGGTCGCCGTCGGCGATCATGGCGTAGTCCTCGATCGCCTTGCCGACGAGGCCGCGCAGGCGCGCCTGCAGGCGCCGGAAGTTGTTCGACGGACGATCGAGGACGGCGGACATGGTGCGTCTTGGGCTGTGGGCTATAGGCTGTGGGCTGTGGGCTGTGGCCAGAGGGTGCAGCAACTTTCTGACCTACAGCCTACAGCCCATAGCCCTCAGCCTCCTCGAGGTACTTCCCCTCCGCATACCGCAGCCACGGCGCGGCGCTCAGCGGCTTGCCGGTCGCGTTACGGATGAGTTCCTGCGCGCCGAGGCTCGCCCCGACGCTGTGAACGTTCTGCCGCAGCCACTCGAAGAGACTCCCGAAGCGGCCCGCCTCGATCTCGCGGTCGAGGTCCGGATGGTCGTTGCGCAGCGTCTCGTAGAGCTGGGCGGCGATGAACCCGCCGAGCGCGTACGACGGGAAGTAGCCGAACGAACCCACCGCCCAGTGGACGTCCTGCAGGCAGCCCTCGGCGTCGGTCGATGGCCGCAAGCCCAACCTTTCATCGAGCCCTGAGCGCCACGCCTCCGGCACGTCGCGCACCGGCAGCGTGCCTTCGAAGATGCGCTTCTCGATCTCGTACCGCAGCATGATGTGGACGGGATAGGTGAGTTCGTCGGCGTCGACGCGGATCGCGCCGCGTCGCACCCGGACGAGCGTGCGGTAGAGATTCTCGACCTCCCACTCCGGCCCGGTCGCACCGAAGTGCTTCTCGAGCAGCGGCCGCAGGTAGGTGAGGAATGGCCGGCTGCGGCCGATGAACATCTCGAGCAGCAGCGACTGGCTCTCCTCGAGCGCCATGCCGCGATCGCGCCCGACCGGCTGGTCGCGCCACGCCTCGGGCAGCCCGAGGTCGTACATCGCCTGCCCGGTCTCGTGCAGCACGCCCATCAGTCCGGTGAATGGGTCCTTGAGATCGAAGCGGGTCGTGACCCGCACGTCGCCATTCACGCCCTCGGTGAACGGGTGATCGCTCTCGTCCAGGCGCCCGCGGTCGAACGGGAAGCCGAGCGCCCGCATCACTTCGACGGCGAGCGAGCGCTGCTTGGCGGCGCCCACCTTGCCGACCAGAAGCAGAGCGGGCTGCCGCGACTGCAGGTCGATTGCCTCGCGGATCAGGTTGGGCAGACGGCGCGACACCGCCCGGAACAGCTGGTCGATTTCGGCGCTCAGGAATCCCGGGCTGAACCCGTCGATGAGGGAATCGTAGGGCGACAGGCCGAGCGCCTGCGACAGCACCTGGGCCTTGTCGCGGGTCAGCGCGACGACCTCCTCCAGGTGCGGCGCGAAGATCGCAAAGTTGCTCTCCTGCTTGGCCTCGAGCCAGCGCACCTCCGCGACCGCCGTTGCCCGCGCGAGGCGCGTCACGAGCGACACGGGCGTCGCGATGGCGTGGTCGCGTTCGCGCCGCATCTCGCGCAGGTTCGCGAGCTGCCAGTCCTCGAGCTGCGCCGCCGCCGCCTGGGCGCGCTCGATGAGCCGCGAGACCTTCGGCGAGGTGAGCAGGACGTGGCACTCCGACTCGAGCGCGGCCAGCTGCTCCCCGCGCACGTCCGCGCTGCCGCGCGGCATCATCACCGCCGCGTCCCAGCGCAGCAGGCTGGCCGCCCCGCGGAAGGCGTGAAGGCGGCGGAACTCCTGCTCGAGCTGTTGGTAGGGCGGCGGCGCCATGACTGGGAGTGCGAGGAGGTCCGCGCAGTCGGCGGACCGGATGCCGGCATTCTATCAACAGGCCCGCGAGCCCACCCTGGCCGCGCCGCGCAAGCTCGACAACGTCTTTTATATCAAATAGTTACGTATCTTCCGGGGCGCGACTCGGGACCCCGCCGGCCGGACCCTCGGCTGCCGGACGGGTGCCCGCGGATGCCGCACGGAGCCGCTCGATCAGCTTCGCGATGGTCTGCGGAGAACGCGTCCTGCGCGCCACCAGCGTATAGACCGCCGGGACGACCGCCAGCGTGAGCAGCACCGAGATCACCACGCCGTAGAAGATGACGACGCCGATCGCCCGCCGCGCCTCGGCACCTGCGCCGCTCGCCAGCATCAGCGGCAGCGCACCGAAAGCGGTGCAGAGGCTCGTCATGAGCACCGGCCGCAGCCGGATTGCCGCGGCCTCGATCACGGCTTCGCGGAACCCGACGCCACGGTCGCGCAGCTGGTTGGCAAACTCGACGATCAGGATGCCGTTCTTCGCGGCGAGACCCACCAGCATGATCGCGGCAATCTGGCTGAAGACGTTGATCGACAGGCCATAGAGCCACAGCCCGACCAGCGCGCCGATCACCGCCAGGGGCACCGTGGTCATGATCACGAACGGGTGCAGGAAGCTCTCGAACTGCGCCGCGAGCACCAGGAACACGATCACCAGCGTCAGCGCGAACATGAAGTACATCTGGTTCCCGGAACGCTGGAACTCGCGCGACTCGCCGTCGAAGTTCACGCGCACGGCCGCCGGCAGGTCGCTGGCCACGACGCCCTCGACGAACCCGAGCGCGTCGCCGAGCGGGTAGCCGGGCGCGAGGGCGGCGCTCACCGTAATCGAGCGCAGGCGGTCGAAGCGGTTCAAGCGCATCGGGCCCGCGGTCTCTTCGAGCCGCACGAGGTTCGCGAGCGGAATGAGTTCCCCGGTGCGGTCCGAGCGCACGTAGAGGCTGTCGAGGTCCGAGGGTGTCGCGCGGTCTTCGGCGCGGCCCTGCAGGATCACGTTGTATTCGCGGTCGCGGTCGACGTAGGTAGTGACGATGCGCGAGCCGAGCACGGTCTCGAGCGTGCGGCCCACCGTCTGCAGCGAGACGCCGACGTCCGCGGCACGCTCGCGGTCGACCGAGATCTCGATCTGCGGCTTGCGCTCCTCGTAGTTCGACTGCACGTTGGTGAGGCCCGGATTGTCCTGCATGCGCTGCATCAGCACGTCGCGCCACCCGGCGAGTTCCGCGTAATCCGTGCCGCCGAGCACGACCTGCACCGGCGCGGCCCCGCCCCGCACCCAGCCGCCGGGCGAATTGACGAGCGCGCGCACGCCCGGGATCCGGCCGAGCTGGTCGCGGAGCGACTGTGCGATCTCGCTGGCGCTGCGCCGTCGCTCGCCCCACGGCGCCAGCAGCACGAAACCCCGGGCTTGGTTGAGCTCCGTCGCGCTGCCGAACCCGCCCGGCACGCGGATGTTGCCGCGGACGACGTCGCCGTTCGCCACCTCGCGCAGCAGGATCTCCTCGGCCTCGCGCGCGTGCCGGTCCATGTAGTCGAGCGACGAGCCCTCCGGCGCCATGAGCCCGAGCAGCAGGACGCCGCGGTCCTCCGGCGGCGTGAGCTCGCTCGGCAGCACCCGGAACAGCATCGCGGCCGCGATCATCACGCCGAACGTGGTGCCGACCACGAGCCAGGGCCGGCGCATGAGCCGGCGCAGCAGCGCGTCGTACCCCCTGGCCAGCCGGTGGAAGAACGCGTCGACGGCGTTCGAGAGGCGCGAGCGCGTGGTGCCGCCGGCGAGCAGCTTCGAGCTCATCATCGGCGTGAGCGTGAGCGCCACGAGCGCCGAGAACAGCACGGCCGCGGCGACCGTGATGCCGAACTCGCGGAACAGCGTGCCGACGTTGCCCTGCAGGAAGGAGATCGGCAGGAAGACCGCCACCAGCACCAGGGTCGTCGCCATCACCGCGAAACCGATCTCGCGCGTCCCGTCCACGGCCGCGATGAGCGGCGGCTCGCCGCCCTCCATGCGCCGGTAGACGTTCTCCAGCACCACGATCGCGTCGTCGACGACGAGACCGATGGCGAGGACGAGACCGAGCAGCGTGAGCACGTTGATCGAGAAGCCGAGCCACGCCATCACCAGGAACGACGAAACGATGGAGACCGGGATCGTCACCGCCGGGATGAGCGTCGCGCGCAGGTTGCCGAGGAACAGGTAGATCACCGCCAGCACCAGCAGCACGGCGATCACCAGCGACACGACCACCTCGCGCATCGATTCGCGGATGAACTCCGAGCGATCGAAGTTCACCTCGAACACCGTGCCCGCCGGCAGCTGCGGCCGGAGCCGCTCCATCTCGGCGCGCACTGCGGAGGCGACCTCGAGCGTGTTCGCCTTCGAGACCTGCTCGACGCCGACGCTGATGCCGGGCACGCCGTTCGAGCGCGACAGGCTGCGTTCGTTCTCCGCCGCGAGGCGCACGTCGGCCACCTCGCCGAGCCGCACGAGATAGCCGTCGGCGCCGCGTCCGATGACGAGCGCGCGGAAGTCCCGCTCAGTGTCGAGGCCCGTCGCGGTGCGCAGCGTGAGTTCGCGCTGCGACGACTCGAGACGCCCGGCCGGCAACTGCACGTTCTCGCGGCGCAGCGCGTCCTCGACGTCCGCGACCGTGAACTGGCGCGCAGCCAGCGCCTCGCGGTCGATCCACACGCGCATCGCGTACCGGCGCGCGCCGCCCATGCGCACGCGCGCCACGCCCGGCAGCACGGACAGCCGCTCGGCGATCACGCGCTCGGCATAGTCCGTGAGCTCGAGCACGTTCAACGTGCTGCTCGACAGGTTGAGCCAGATGACCGGCTCGGCGTTGAAGTCCACCTTGCCGATCTCGGGCGGATCGGCCTCGGGCGGCAGCTGTGCCGCGACCCGCGCGACCCGGTCGCGGACGTCGTTTGCCGCCTCGTCGACGTCGCGCTGCGGCACGAACTCGAGGTTGATGCTCGAGCGGCCGTCCACGCTCTGCGAGGTGATCTTGGTGACGCCCTCGAGTCCCGACACGCGCTCCTCGATCACCTGCGTGATCTTGGTCTCGACCACGTCGGCCGCGGCGCCGCGATAGGTCGTCTCGATGGACACGACCGGCGACTCGACCTCCGGCAGTTCGCGCACGGCGAGGCGCGTGTAGGCGATGAGTCCCAGGATCACGAGCAGCAGGCTCACCACGGTCGCGAAGACCGGGCGCTGCACCGAGATCGCGGAGAGCCTCACGGCCCGGTCCGTGTGGCTGCCGCGGCCGGGTCCTGCGCCTGGGGGGCGACCGGCGCCCCGTCGCGCAGCTTCTGAGTGCCCTCCGTCACCACGCTCTCGCCGGCGGCGAGCCCCTCGACGACCTGCACGTCGCCGACGCGCCGCTCGCCGATGCGGATCCTGCGCTTCGCCGCCTGGCCGTCCTGCACGACGAACACGTACAGGTCGCCCTGCTCCGGCACCAGCGCCTCCTCGGGCACGAGCAGCGCGTCGACGTTGCCGCGGGACAGCCGTACGGTGAGGAACATGCCCGGCTTCAGGAGCCCTGCCTCGTTTGGCAGCAGCGCGCGGACGGTCACCGCACGGGTCGCGGGATCGACGCGAGAATCGATGCTCGCCACGCGCCCGCGGAAAGTCCGGTCCGGATAGGCGACGCTGCGCGCCTCGATCCCGAGGCCGGGGCGGATCGCGGCGAGGAAGGTTTCCGGCAAGGTGAAGTCGAGCTTGACCGTGCTCGTGTCATCGAGCGTCGTGATCACGGTACCGGGGCTCACCAGGCTGCCCACGCTGACGCGCCGCAATCCGACCCGTCCGGCAAACGGGGCGCGAATCACGGTGTCGGCCACCCTCGCCCGCGCCGCGTCGACCCGGGCCTCGTTGCCCTTGTAGGTCGCCTCGATCTGCTCGATCTGCGCGTCGGAGAGGACCTTGGTCGTGTAGAGCTCGCGGCTGCGCCGGTACTGGCTGCGGCTCTCGGCGAGCGCCGCCTCGGCTGCGGCCAGGTCGGCGCGCACCTGCCCGGCGTCGAGTTCGACGAGCACGGCGCCCCGGGCCACCTGCTGCCCCTCGGTGAAGCGCACGGCCGTGACCTGGTTGACGACCTTCGAGGTGACGTCGATCGACTCGTTGGCGCGGGTGGTGCCGAGCGCCTCGATCTCGAATGCGATGCGCTCGGAACGCACCTTGGCGACGATCACGCCGACCGGCTTCTGCCTGGACGCGCCGCCGGCCGCACCCGACCCCGGCGGTTGGCCCGATCCGGCCGCCGCGCCCTGCGCCGAGCCGCCCTCGGCAGCAGGCCGTACGAACGGACCGCCCAGCCGGACGTAGCCGAGCACCAGCAACGCGCCGGCAGCGGCGCCGAGCAGCACCTTCTTCAGCGAATCGGACATGGGATGGACGCGCCGCTCCCGGGCGCGGGCCTCAGGGCTCGGGGTCCGAGCCTTCCGCGATGCCCTCGAACAGCGGCGTCGACAGGTAGCGCTCGGCGGTGTCGGGCAGCATCGCGAGGATGACCGAGCCGGGCGCCGCCCGCGCCGCAACCTTGAGTGCCGCGGCGAAGGTTCCGCCCGACGAGATGCCGCAGAAAATGCCCTCGCGGCTCGCGAGAGAACGCGCGGCAGCGATCGCCTCGTCGTCCGTGACCGGCAGAATCTCGTGCGGCACGGAGCGGTTCAGCACCTGCGGCACGAAGTCCGGCGTCCAGCCCTGGATCTTGTGCGGCTTGAACTCCGCCCCCGACAACAGCGAGGCGCCGGCCGGCTCGGTCGCCACGATGCGGACCTCGGGACGCGCAAGGCGGATCATCTCGCCCGCGCCGGTGAGCGTGCCGCCCGTGCCCCAGCCGGTCACGAAGAAGTCGAGGCGGCGGCCCGCGAAGTCGCTCAGGATCTCGGGGCCGGTGGTCTGGCGGTGGTAGGCCGGGTTGGCGGGATTCTCGAACTGGCGCGCGAGAAACCAGCCGTTCTTCTTCGCGAGTTCCTCCGCCTTGCGCACCATGCCGCTGCCGCGCTCGGCGGCCGGCGTCAGGATCACCTTCGCGCCCAGCATCCGCATGATCTTGCGCCGCTCGACCGAGAACGTCTCGACCATCACCGCCACGAACGGGTAGCCCTTCGCGGCGCAGACCATTGCGAGGGCGATGCCGGTGTTGCCCGAGGTCGCCTCAACGACCGTCTGGCCGGGCTTCAGTGCGCCGCTGCGCTCGGCATCCTCGATGATCGCGATCGCGAGACGGTCCTTCACCGACGCGAGCGGATTGAAGAACTCGCACTTCACGTACATCGCGACGTGCTCAGGCGCGAGTTGATTGACGCGGACGACGGGCGTCCGCCCGATCGTTTGCAGGATGTTCTCGTAGATCATGACGTCCTCCCCGGAGACGCTCGACGTGAGCGCCGGACTATAAGCCGAGTCGCCGTCCTCTGCCCATGCCCGGCGGGAATCAGGCCAGAACCGCGCCGCGCCCGTGCCGCGTTCAGGCGAAATACACCCTCATGATGGTCTCGGCGACGCAGGCCGGCTTGGCCTGGCCGTCGATCTCCGCCGTGAACTGCTCGGTGACCTGCAGCCCGCCGGTCACTTCCTCGACCTTGAGCAGCTTGCAGCGCGCGCGGATGCGGCTGCCCGCCGTCACGGCAGCCGGGAAGCGCAGCTTGTCGAGCCCGTAGTTGATCACCTGCTTGACGCCCGGATAGAGGGGCCGGTCCGCGACGACCAGCGCGCGCAACACCGGAAAGAGCGACAGCGTGAGGTAGCCGTGCGCGATCGTCGAACGCCATGGCGACTCGCGACGGGCGCGCTCGACGTCGACGTGGATCCACTGGTGATCGTCGGTCGCATCGGCGAAGGCGTCGATCCGCTGCTGCGTGATCTCGAGCCAGTCGCTCACGTGGACTTCTTCGCCGATGCGCCGCTGGAGATCTTCGAGCACCGCCTGCTGGGACATGGTTCGCGCCTCGCTCCTCGGGTCGTGGAGGCCCGAGTCTACGCGGCCGCGCACGCCGGGGGCCATCGACCTCCCGGGAAGTCGTGTTGCGACGCAAGAAACCATGGGTCTAGAATCGTGCCCGGATGCGCCGCGGCGCCCTGCCGACACTCGCGGAAACGGGTCGAGGCGACGGCGCGGCCCGGGAAGAAGGATTTTTTGCGGCGCATTTCACGCGGCGCAGCATTGCTGGGGGTAGACTGCCGCCATGAGCGAGGAACGCCTGATCAAGAAGTACGCGAACCGTCGGCTGTACGACGCGTCGCAGAGCCGTCACATCACGCTCGACGACATCCGCGCACTCATCGTCAAGGGCGAGAAGATCCGGGTGCTCGAGGACAAGACGGGCCACGACATCACGCGCCACATCCTGCTGCAGGTCATTGCCGAGCAGGAGCAGTTCGGGCGGCCGATCCTGAGCACGCCGGTGCTCGAGGCGATCATCCGCTTCTACGGCAACACGATGCAGGGCTTCCTCGCGAGCTTCCTCGAGAAGAGCATCGAGACGTTCCTGAACCAGCAGGAAGCGATCCAGGCCCAGATCTCGAAGATCGTGTCGAACACGCCGCTCGCATCGGTGGCCGACCGCACGCGACAGAATCTCGAGGCGCTCGCCAAGGCGCAGGAGAGCGTGATCGGGGCCCTCCTGTCGAAACGTGACAAGAGTCGCGACGAAGACGAGAAGCGCTAGGCTCGCGCGATGGACCGCGCGAGGTCCCAGGCGAGCATCGCCCGTTTGCGCTCGATGCCCCAGCGGTAGCCGCCCAGCGCGCCGTTGGCGCGCAGCACGTGGTGGCAGGGGATGAGCCAGGCGACCGGGTTCGCGCCCACCGCACCGCCGACCGCGCGCGCCGCCTCGGGCCGGCCGATCGCCTGCGCGAGTTCGGCATAACTTACGGTCACGTCGGCCGCGTGCCGCAACAGCGCCTGCCACACCTGCACCTGGAAGTTGCTGCCGTGGACCCAGAGTCGCAACGCGGGCTCGCGGCCCTCGCCCCCGCGCCAGATCGAAGCGGCCAGCCGGCGGCACTCGGCGTCGTCCTCGCGCCAGCCGGCTGCGCTCCAGGTGCCCTGGAACCCGGCCCAGCCCGGCACGTCGCCCCGTTCATCCTCGAACCCCAGGAACGAGATGCCGCGGGCTGTCGCTGCGATGCGCGCCGTTCCGAAGGGCGTCGCGGCCACGCCATGCACGAACTCGAGACCCCGTCCCCGGCTCTTGAACTCGCCGGGCGTGACGGCGTCGATGACGACCGAGAGATCGTGCAACCGACCGGGACCGGAGAGACCCGCCTCCAGGGCCGCCTCGAGAATCGAAGCGCGGTCGGCGAGCGACCGCTGCGCGGCATGCAGCGCGAGGCGCTGCAGGTACTGCTTCGGCGAAATGCCCGCCCAGCGCCGGAACAGGCGCGCGAAATGGTACGGACTCAGGTGCGCCGCGGTGGCGACGCGCTCCAGCGACGGCTGCTCGCGCACGTGCGCCGCCATGTAGTCGATCGCCGCGGCGATACGGTGAAAATCCCGGTCGCGTCTTGCACGGATTGCATTTTCCATGGCGATCAGGATACCGGGCGCGTGCCGGCCGGCCACCCGAATCGTGCTATGGCAAACTGCGGGCCATGCCGCTCCGCGTCTGCTTCGTGTCGGCCGAGTACTCGCCCTTCGCCAAGACCGGCGGGCTCGGCGACGTCGCGGCGGCGCTGACGCGGCATCTCGCGCGCCGCGGGCACGACCTGCGCGTTTTCGTGCCCCTGCACGGCCAGATGGAACTCGCGGGCGTCGACCGCCACCCGGTCGAGCACCTGCAGGGCCTGCCGTTGCGCGTCGGGTCGCACGAGTTCCGCATCGACGTGCAGACGGCGCGCGTGCCCGATACGCAGCTGTGGATCCACCTGGTCGACTGCCCGGCCCTGTTCGACCGTCCGCGCATCTACTCGGACGCGCCCGACGAGCACGTGCGCTACCTCGCCCTGACGCGCGCCGCGTTCGAATGCTGCCAGCGCCTCGGTTTCGCGCCCGACATCCTGCATTCGAACGACTGGCACACGGCCTTCGCGCCGCTGCTGCTCCGGCACGCCTACGCCTGGGACCGCGACATCTTCGGCGCGACGCGCAGCGTCTTCACGATCCACAACATCGGTTACCAGGGCGTGTTCTCGGCCGC
>CAZRKS010000046.1:0-7966 GCA_964600315.1 uncultured Steroidobacteraceae bacterium
GCGCCCGTCCAGGCGAACGCCGATGCCGCGACGCTGGCCGAGGTGATCGAGGTCGTGACGCTGTCCGCGGACCGCATCGAGATGGAACTGACGGGGCAGGACCAGTTCTGATTCAGTAGTCGTATGCCAGGATGTCCTGCGTGCGGCGGCAGATCTCGCGGCCGTAGTCCGTCCACTGGCCCTGGCCCCAGTAGCGGTAGCAGCTCGTCTGCGAGGCGAGCAGGTGCAGGAGCGCGTTGCGGTAGCGCCGCTGGTCGGTCGGCTGCGACCGCGCCGTAACCTTCGCGTGGAACGCGGCGCTCGAGGATTCCATCGGGCCGAGCACATTCTCGTAGCCCCGGACCCAGCTCAGGCTGTTCGTCCAGCTGCCGCCCTCGACGTGGAAGCGATCGTCCTCGCGTCGCAATTCGTCGATGACACCTTCGAGCCGCTCGATGCCGTCGCCCGGCTGCATGCGCGACCAGATGCGACCCTGGAACAGCGGCTGCAACTCGGGCAGCTCCGTCTCCCTGACGCCGAGCGCGAACAGGTGCTCGAGATACTCCGTCGCGTTCATGAGCGGCACGTCGCCACCCGAAGCCTGTCGCACGACGTCGAAATATTTCGACGGGAACTCGTTCATCATCACGCCGCCGTTCTCGCCGTCCGCGATCTGCGTGACGAGCGGTGGCACGGCGCGGCCGGCGAGCTCGACGCGGTCGAGACCCCGCGCCTCGAACCAGGGCTGCATCTGCGCGACGAGCTTGGTGTCCGAGCCCTGCGTCTTGACGATCGCGACGATGCTCGCGACCTCGCCGGCGGAATTGCGGCAGACGAGGCGGTGCGGCAGGTGAGGCCGGCGGGGCGACCCGCCGGTGGCGGGCTCCTCGACGGTGTGCTCCTGCACCAGCACCCAGCGGTAGCCGCAGTCGAGCAGGGTGCGGACGAAGGCGTAGGCCACCTCGGGGTGGTTGGGCAGCGCCATCTCCGACGGCGAGAAGCCGCGCACGCGCGTGAGCGCCTCGAGTCCGAACAGCGCGGCGAAATGGTGCTGCCAGGCGCGCACGTGCAGGCGGAAGTCCTGCACCGGTGTCGACGGGGCGACGGCGTGGCCCCACGGGGCGCCGAGCCACTCGACGGCGCGTCGGCAGTCGGGGGCGCAGGTGATGCGCCGCAGGCTGTCGATCACCTCGTCCGCGCCCATGAGCCGGAGTCCGTGGAGGAGGGTGCCGGAATACTCGAGCATCACGCGTGGCTCGCGACCCTCGGCGATGAGCGCCGGGATGAACTCGCCCATGCGCGCATAGCAGCGCCGGAACACCGGCGCGTTGTGATTGTCGCCGACGCCCGCGTGCTCCTGCATGAACTGCAGGTTGCCGATCAGCGCGGCCGTGCGCAGGTCGTCGCCCCCACCGGGCACCAGCGGCTGGTGCATGTGGAGCGCAACGGCGCAGGCGCTGCGGATGCGCTCGAAGGAAATGCGGCTCTCTTCCAGGAATACCGGCCGGTCGCGCGCCGCCGCGATGGCGCCCGCGACGAGGTCCTCCGACCCGCAGAGGTTCGGCAGCCCGTCGACGTATTCCGGCAGCGACGGCATCCCGGGTCTCACTTGTCGCGGATGAACTCGTAGATGTCGAGGTAGTGCTGGCCCGGCCGTTTCCACGAGTAGTCGCACCGCATGCCCTGCCGGGCGAGGTCGCGGAACAGCCCGGGCTCGTCACGCCACAGGCCGAAGGCGCGGCTCAGCGCCGAGTCGACGCCGGCCGCATCCGCGTGCTCGAAAACGAAGCCGTTGCGTTCCGCGCGCGGCAAGGGCGAGAAATCCCAGTCGAAGACCGTGTCCTCGAGGCCGCCGACCTTGCGCACGACCGGCACCGTGCCGTAGCGCAGCGCGATCATCTGCGTGAGGCCGCAGGGCTCATAGAGGCTCGGCATGACGAGCAGGTCGGAGCCGGCGTAGATCAAGTGTGCGAGTTCCTCGTCATAGCCGATCTCGAGATGGCAGTCAGGCTGGTCGTTCAGCCGGCGCTTGAGGTGCCAGAAGTCTTCGTTGATGCCGTGCTCCGAGCCGGAGCCGAGCAGCACGAACTGCGCCTCGTGCGCGAGCGCGTAGAAGAGCGCATGACGGATCAGGTGAAGGCCTTTCTGCGTGTCGAGCCGTCCGACGTAGGAAACGATCGGGCGCCGGCCCGCGCGCAACAGCATCCGCTCGCGCAGCGCAGCCGTGTTGCCCTGCTTCAATTCGATGCTCTCGGCGTCGAAGGGCTGCGGGATGTGCGGATCGGCGGCCGGGTCCCACATCTCGTAGTCGAGTCCGTTCAGGATCCCACCGAACTTGCGCTGGTGCCGGTGCAGCACGTCGCCGAGGCCGCAGCCGAGATCGGTGTGCCTCACTTCCCAGGCATGGTGCGGCGACACGGTCGTCACGAAGTTCGAATAGAGGATGGCGCCGCGCGTCAGGTTGATGGCGTGGTGGTCGAGGTCGTCACCGAGGCGGTCGGGTGCGCCGAAGTACTCGGGCCGTCCGAGGCCGGTTGCGGCGAGGATCCCGGCGTGAGTCACGCCCTGGTGACGAAAGTTGTGGATCGTGTGGCACACACGCGGGTGCCGCATGCCGGCCGCGGCATACATCTCGTAGAGCAGCACCGGCACGAGCCCCGTCTGCCAGTCGTGCGTGTGGATCACGTCGGGTCGCTTGCCGCTCTGCAGCAAGTACTCGAGCGCGGCCTTGCTGAAGAATGCGAATCGCTCGGCGTCGTCGGGAAAGCCGTAATACGTGCCGCGCTCGAAATAGGCCTGCTCGCTGTGCGGCTCGACGAAGAAGCACTTGCGCCCATGCACGAAGCCGAACCAGACGCTGCAGCGGATCGCGCCGCCGTCCCAGGGCACCCACAGGTCGCGGTAGGTGACCTGCAGGTTCCGGGCCTGGTCCTCGCGCATGCAGTCGTATTTCGGCAGCAAGATCTCAACCGCGTGACCGCGCTGCTCGAGTTCCCGGCTCAGGCCGTAGACGACGTCCGCGAGCCCGCCGACCTTGGCGACCGGCGCGCATTCGGAGGCGATCATGACGATGTACATGGTGACCGCGACCGTAGCACCGCGAGGAGGGCAGGCTCAATCCGGGAAGGCGGGTATTCCCAGCAGGGGCCCGCGCCGCCATAGTGACGCACGGAGCGGCCGCCATTCGACGGCATGCGGGGAGGTGCGCAAGTGAAATCGGTCCTGGTCCTGTACTGGAGCCTGCGGGGCCACACGGCGCGCGTGGCGCGGCGCATCTGTGCGGCCGTGACGGCGGCAGGCGGCCGCGCCGAAATGATGGACGTCCGGGAGGCCGCCCACGAGGGCGTCGACTGGGCCCGCTACGACGTGGTCGTGGTCGGCGCGCCGGTGATCTACGGCTCCTACGACCGCGCGTTCCTCGATTTTGTGCGCCTGCACGCCGCGGAACTCGATGCAAAACCGAACAGCTTCTTCAACGTGTCGGTCGTGGCGCGCACGCCGGCGAAGGCGACCGTCGCGGGCAACCGGTACATGCAGAAGTTCCTGCAGACCTCGCCCTGGAAGCCGAAGGACCTGAAGGTGATCGCCGGCAAGGTCGACTACCCGGCGTGGCGCTGGCTCGACGTGATCATGATCCAGCTCATCATGAAGATGACCCATGGCCCGACCGACCGGCGGACCGTGATCGACTACACCGACTGGGCCGACGTCGAGGCCTACGGGCGGCACGTGCTCGCGCTGGCCTGAGGGCCGCGACCCTTCCGTCCGCATTATGTCGGGTGTGGGGACACTCGGACGCGACTCGTGTATTTTCAGACGATCCGCGCCCAACTTCCGGGCGGCGCAGGGGAGGATGCAGTGAATCATTTGAAGATCATGGCTGCGGTCGCCGGTGCGCTCGCTGTGGCGAGCGCGTCGCTGGCTCAGGCTGCGGCGAGTGACCGGCCTTTCTGGGTCGGCGACCACGCGTGGGCGAGCGAAAAGGCGTTCATGGACAGCGGTGCGCGCTGCGCCACGAAGCCGCTCTCGGACATCGACCGTGCCGCCGTCGAGGAAAAGATCGGTCCCTTCATCGCCGCGAGAGCCCAGCAACTGGGGCAGGTGCAGCCGAATGCCAAGCCGGGGGGCGGCGGTGGCGGCACGGTGGTGACGGGAGGCATCGTCAACGTGTACGTCCACGTCATTCACTCCGGCAACACCGGCAAGCTGGCGGCCAGCGACATCAACGCCCAGATGAGCGTGCTGAATGCGGCGTACGCGGGCACCGGCTGGAGCTTCAACCTCGTCGGCACGGACTACACCGACAACGCCACGTGGTTTGCCATGCAGCCAGGCACTACGGCCGAAAAACAGGCCAAGGCGACGCTGCGCCAGGGCTCGGCCGATGACCTGAATTTCTACACGGCGAACCCGGGGGGCGGCCTGCTCGGCTGGGCGACGTTCCCGTCGTCCTATGCCTCGAACCCGTCGAACGACGGCGTCGTGGTGCTCTACAGTTCGCTGCCGGGCGGCACGGCGGCCCCGTACAACCTGGGCGACACCGGCACCCACGAGGTCGGCCACTGGATGGGTCTCTACCACACGTTCCAGGGGGGATGCTCGAAGACCGGCGACTCCGTTTCCGACACGCCTGGCGAGCGCTCGGCGGCGTACGGTTGCCCGGTCGGGCGCGACACGTGCACGTCCCCGGGCGCCGATCCGATCACGAACTTCATGGACTACACGGACGACGACTGCATGGACCGGTTCTCGACCGGCCAGGACACGCGCATCGACGCCGTGTATTCGGCGTATCGCTACGGCAAGTAACGTCGGACGCAGGAACGAAGAGGCCGGTGGGCGTGAGCTCACCGGCCTTCTTCACTGATGCGCCCGCGGGCTACTCCGGCAGCATTTCACCGCTACCGCCGAACTCCTTCGGGAAATCCTTGAACTTCGGCAGGCCGTCGTGGACCGTCATGACCTTCTCGCCGTAGTTCACGTGGACCGTGGGCTGATAAACGAGGCCGGCGACGTTGCCGGCCGGAACGTCGGTCATGCCCATCCCGGGATGGCCCACGAGGACCGGTGAGCCGCAGCTCCTGCAGAACTGGCGATGGCTCGCCTCCGTCTTCTTGTAGAGGCCGAGATTGTCGGCACCCTTGACGATCCGCACATTGGTCGAGGGCCACAGCGCCGCCGCGTGGATCGGCGCGCCGAGCCAGCCCCGGCAGGAACTGCAGTGGCAATACACCTGCACCGCCGGGTCACCCGTGATTTCGAGCTGGACCGCACCGCAGGTGCAGCTCCCTTTGTAATTCGACATGCTCTGGTCCTCCACTGCATCTTGGAACCGATTTCAGTTACGCCGGTCGTGCCGGCCCGTCAAGTTGCGGTGCAACCAATTGGGCGCCTTCCTCGTGCCAGGTGCGAATCTGCGGGCGCAGCGCGCATCGTCGCGCAGCGGTCGGCCGGCTTGCCGGGCGGCGCGGTCTCGGGTCAAGCTGCGCGGATTCGGGGAGGGATGCGATGACGGACACCGCGACACACGCTGAGGCGCGCGGCTTCATGGGGCACCCCAGGGGACTCTTCTATCTGGCCTTCACCGAGGCCTGGGAGCGCTTCTCGTATTACGGCATGACGGCGCTCCTCGTGCTGTACATGGTGAACCAGCTGCTGCTGTCCGGGCACGTCGAGCAGGTGGCCGGGTTTGCCGGATTCCGGGCGGTCATCGAGTCGGTCGTGGGTCCGCTCTCGTCGCAGGCGCTCGCCTCGCAGATCTTCGGCCTCTACAGCGGATTCGTGTATTTCACGCCGCTGCTCGGCGGCCTGATCGCCGACCGCTGGCTCGGTCAGCGCACGGCCGTGGTGATCGGCGCGCTCGCCATGTCCGGCGGCCACATCGCGATGGCCTTCGACCAGTCGTTCCTGCTCGCCCTGCTGCTGCTGGTCGTGGGCTCGGGGTTCCTCAAGGGCAACATCTCGGCTCAGGTGGGAGCACTGTATCCGCTCGAGGATGCGGCAAGGCGCACGCGCGGCTTCGCCATCTTCAGCACGGGCATCAACTTCGGCGCGGTGGTCGGTCCGCTGGTCTGCGGATTGCTGGCCCAGGTGTACGGCTGGCACGCGGGCTTCGGCATCGCGGCGCTCTTCATGCTCGGCGGGCTCGCGACCTATCTCTACGGCTACCGGCACCTTCCGGCGCGCGTGGAGCGACGCACGCGACAGGGCAGCCGTCTCACACGCGAGGACTGGCGCATCGTTCTCGCGCTGGTGGCGGTCATGGGCATCACGGTCTTCCAGTCGATTGCCTACTACCAGCTCGCCAACGTGCTGCCGGTCTGGATCCAGCAGCACGTTGCGCTCGAGGCGGGCGGGTTCAGCATCCCGATCCCCTGGTACCAGTCGATCGATCCGCTCTTCAGCATCGTCGGCGTGCCGCTGCTGTTCTGGATCTGGAAGCTGCAGACGCGGCGCGACCGCGAGCCGGACGACCTCGCCAAGATCGGCACCGGCGCGTGGCTGTGCATGGCGAGCAATCTCGTGCTCGTCTTCGCCATCCTCGGCGCGGCCGGGCGCGCGGTGCACCCGGTCTGGCCGTTCCTCTACTGCGCGGGGCAGGGCATCGCGTTCCTGTACTACTGGCCCACGTTGCTCGCGCTCGTCTCGCGCACCGCGCCGGCCGCGGTGAATGCCACCATGATGGGCTTCGCGTTCATGAGCCTGTTCGTCTCGAACAACCTGATCGGCTGGATCGGCGGCTTCTACGAGCGCATGACGCCGGTTGCGTTCTGGGGCCTGCATGCGGCGATCGCGGCCGCCGGCGGGCTGCTGGTGCTGCTGTTCGGGCCGATGCTCGGCCGCGCCCAGAGCAGGGGTGCGCCGCAGCCGATGCGGCCGTCGGCGCTCACGCTCGAGGTGGAGCGATGACCGAAAGAGCGCCGGACGAAGCCTCCGTCAGCGTCTTCCTGCGTTACCTGATGGAGCAGGGGCTCGGCGGCGCCGGACCGCTGTCGAGTGCCGCGGACCTCGCCGAGCAGTACCGCATCGACCAGGGCTACCAGTCGGACGACGAACGCGTCGACGGCCTCATCCGGTGGGAAGCACGCAAGAACTTCACGACTGGATTCATCACGGGGCTCGGCGGCGTCGCCACGTTTCCCGTGTCGATCCCCGCCGCGCTCGGCGCCTCGTGGCTGCTGCAGGCGCGCCTCGCGGGCGCCATCGCGCGGATCTACGGCCACGACCTCGATGACGAGCGCGTGCGCACCAAGATCCTGCTGAGCCTGGCCGGCGACGTCGCGAAGGAAGCCATGAAGGACCTCGGTCTCAAGGTCGACGGCAAGCTCACGCAGCGCGCGGTGGACCAGGTCCCGGGCCGGGCGCTCGTCGAGATCAACAAGCGCATCGGCGCACGGCTGCTGACGAAGGTGGGACAGCGGGTCGTCCTGCGTTTCCCGCGGGCCGTGCCGGTGGTTGGCGGCGTGGTCGGCGGCTCGCTGGACGCGATCGTGTGCCGCATGGTCGGGCGCACCGCGAAATCGCTGTTCCGTCCGCCCGCGGGCGCGGTCATCGAGGGCGGCCGCCGGCCCGACAGCGGTCAGTCATGAGAGAGTCGAAGTTTGGCGTGTCGGTGTTCGTGGCCGTCTGCGTCGCCGGCGCGTTCGTGTTCGCCTACACGAGATTCCCGGACTGGCGGCCGTGGTCGAGGGCCGGCGGGGAAGTGCAGTCGGGTATGCCTACCGAAGTCCTGGTGATGCACACCCGAGGCGGGCTGCTCGAGGTGTCAACCATCCGCGCAACCGAGCATTTCGACAAGAAGTTCGTCTATTCCGTGCTTGGCGTCGAGGTGGGGGAGACGCTGCCGCACATACGGGTGCCGGTGGTGTATCGCTACCACATCGAGCTCGCGCCCGACTGGGATGTCTACCGCAAGGGCGACGTGTTCAAGGTCATCACGCCCCCGGTGAAGCCGACGCTGCCGGTGGCGGTGGATCTCTCGAGGATG
>CAZRKS010000046.1:8066-15012 GCA_964600315.1 uncultured Steroidobacteraceae bacterium
CATCACGCCCCCGGTGAAGCCGACGCTGCCGGTGGCGGTGGATCTCTCGAGGATGGAGAAGGACGCGCGAGCCCCCTGTACCTGAAGATGCAGCGGGACGAGGCGCGCAAGGCGGTTCGTGAGTTCGTAATGAAGTGGCTGATTGACCAGGAGGCGTGGCAAGCGGCGGCGAGTCCGCGGCTCGAGGTTGTATTCGGCGAGTAGCGGGGAACCGGGGTCGTGGGCTCAGCGCACTGGCGATGAGTGGGTCGCGACCCAGTCGGCGAGTTCGTCCTCGCTCAGGGAGCCGGCGGCAAGTGACTGAATGGTGTCTACGGCGTCGAGTTCATCCGCCGTGAGCGCCATGCCGTTCATGCGCAGGAAGACATCCATTATCGCGAGCGCCACGCGCTTGTTGCCGTCGGGGAAGCAGTGGCCGCGAGCCAACGCAAATCCATACGCCGCGGCCAGACGCGGCAGCGACGGCCTCGATTCCGAGTACGCCTGCAGGTTCGGTGCGCGGCCGAGCGCGGCCTCGAGATCGCCTTGGCGCGGTGGGCCCAGGAGACCTCCATGCTCGGCGATCAGTTCGGCATGTATCGCGACAACCGCGCGCAGCGGCACCCAAATCGGATCGGTCATGGCGAGCGAGCGGCGAGACTACTTCGCTAGTGCCCGCAACGCATTCCGATACTTGCGGCGCGTCTGTGCAAAGGCCTCCATCGCTGCATCGAATTCGGGATCAAACGGAGTGAGCTGCAGACCACTCTTGTCGACGACGTAATGAAACGTATCGTCCTCGCCGACGTGGAGCTGCTCGGCGACCTCCTTCGGCAGAATCAGCCCGAGGGAATTGCCGATCTTCCGGATCTTGATCGTGGCGGCCATGGTTGGGTTTCCGGTGTCGATCACTGGAGTTTAACAGAAGTTATAACTTTGTGTCAGCCCTCGATTCAGGATCCGATTCGACGTCACGCCGTGCCCGTCGACTGACGCGGGTCTCGCCGCTCCGTCGGCGCTAGCGGAATCGCGACGTCAGATGCCAGTGAACAGGAGATCCAGCGCGGCGACTATCGTCGAGCGCTCGCTCGAGAGGTCGGCAATCGGCGGGCCGAGTTCCCTGGCGGCGATGCCGGCCAACTGAGTCGTGACCAGCACGTAGTCCTTGTCTTCGACGGTGAACCTCGGATTCAACGTCGCCATGGCGGCCCGACGTGCCGCAGCGGTCGCCGGCGCCAACGGGATCACGACGCGCGTACCGAGGCCATCGAGCAGTTCCGTCTGCACGTCGAGGAGCAGAGGAAAGCGCCCGCGGGTCGCTGTATTGCGATTACGGTGAACGGCAAACCGGCCCACGGCGGTGTCCTGGTCAGAAGCCGCGCAGTCCGTCCGAGAAGACGCCGTGCTCGTCCAACTGGTCGTTGTACGCCGCGATGGCTCCGGCGTTCTCGAACAGCCAGCGCTCGCGTCGCGATTTCGTCACCTCCGCCCGCAGCGCGCGCTCGAGCGTGGCGGATACATTGATATCGAACCGTCGAGCCTCATTGAGAAGTTCGGCGTCTACGCTCAGGTTCACTGGCTTTTTCACCACAGCACGGCGGTCGTCACGAACGGCGTGCATGCTCGCGGTTCCGGAATCCTTCATGCGCACACGATATGCGCATTGGTCGCTTTGTGCAAGATGCGAGCGAACCCGTCCATTCGTGGCGTGGCGGGCGGGGGGACGCGGGGCGGGTCAACCCCGCGGCGGTCCGGGCGGCGGACGTCGCCAGACGGCGAACAGTGCGCGGACCTTGTCGCCGAAGCCGAGTCGATCATCTGAGAGCGCCTCGAGAAAATCGGACAATGGCTTCGAGCGGGCCACGGTGTAGAAGGTCAGGGCCGTCGTCGGCACGAGGACGAGCATCAGGTACAGCAGCTTGCGCCCGAACGGCTGCTCGGCGGCAGCGATCAGGTTCATGCCGAGGAAGCCCGTCACGACCGTGCCGATCAGGCCGAAGGTCGTGACGACCGTGAGGCGCAGCACGGTGTTCGCCTGGCGACGCAGGCTGTCGCTGTCGAGATATTCGTTCATGTCGTAGATCCGCTCCTTGACCTCGGCGTAGAGCGGATCGAGGCCGAGATGCCGCGCCGTGAGCTCGAACAGGGCGCGGGCCTGCGCCTGGTCGGCCACCTCGTGGAACCAGTAGCGGTGGGTGAAGCGCAGGAAGATCTCGAAGTTCTGGCGGATCGCGCGCTTGAAGCGCTTCACGGATTCGGGATCGTGCACCGCGAGCTTCTTGAGGGCCTGCACCAGGCGATCGGAGAACATCAGCAGCGCGGCGCGCTGGAAGTGCGCGATCAGGAACAGCATGAAGTGCTGGTGGCGGAACTGTGCGAGGACGCCCCGCTCGGCGTTGACGAACACGGGGGATGCAGCGTTGCCGACCACCACCAGTCCGTGTCCGCAGCACAGGTAGCGGGTCGACGGGCCGTCGGGGCGGTCGGACCAGAACCGGTCGTAGCAGTAGCGCGCCTCGAAGTCGGCGAGGTGCCGTTCGGAGAAGGGCAGGGGACTGTCGGTGCCGGGCGCCGTGATGAGACCGAGCCGCACGAAGTCCTCGCGCGCCAGGCTGCGCGGGTCATCGACTGCGAGGTAGGCCATGAGCGGCATGCGGTAGTACTCGAGCAGCCGGAAGCGGATCGGGCCGGCGTCCTCGGCCTGCTCATGCACGAGCGGCCGCAGCAGGAAGGCCCAGTGCGCGGAGATGCGTGGGGCGCGGTGACGCCCGACAAACGACAGAAACCGCTCGCGTTGGCCGGCGTCGGAGGCGGCGAGCACCGAGCCGTCCTGGGCCAGCCACTCGACGCCGTGCATGCAATGCAGGCCATCACCGTTGTCCTCCCATCCGGCCGGGTAGGCCCGGGCCAGGCGATACATCGCGTCCTCGGCCGCGTACAGCGTCAGATCGGTCGCAAAGATCTCGACGTTCAGCAGCACGATGTCGATGTCGTAGAAGAAGTACAGGTCCACGTGCACGACTGGGAAGGTGACAGGAGCGGCGCCAGCCTCGGGCGTCAGGCGCACCGCAGCGACGTCGTGGCGGCGGAAGACGCGCATGGGCGAAGCGCCCGGGTCCGCCGGACCGTCGACCCGCGCGCGCTGTTCACGCCCCTCGCCGTACAGAAAACGCTGCACGTGCGGCAGAAAGGTCGTGAACTCCGTGTAATGACGTTCCTGGAACCGTGCGAGGTCGCCGGTGAACTCGTCGACGACTTCGTGCCAGGGGTTGTCCGGGCCCGGCTCCTCGAGCAGCTCCCAGTGCCGCTGGATCTGCACGCCGTGACGGATCGGCAGGAGCTGCAGCGGCCACAACAGGATCTGCCGGAACTGGCGGACGAGTTTCTCGGGCGCGGCTGGCTGCATGGTCGGCTCCGCCGGTGTGACTCATCCAATGATGGCGCATGTCGCGACCACGCGGTGAAATTCGGCGGGTCGCATCGCGTCGCCGTTGGAACCTGTCGTCACCAGCGGCTGTGTGGACCGCGATTCGCGCGGCTCGGGTCCATTTCATCAGGCGACCGCGCATCGAGAGGGTCCGAACCAGGTGGCCGGACGACGAACCGCCGCACGCTGCCGTGCTCGGCCGCGATGAGGCGGACGAGCCGCGCGCGCAGCGCCTGGTCGGACTGGGTCGGACGGGTTCGCCAGCGCAGGTGGTCCATCCACGTCGGGCTCTCAAAACGCTCGACCCAGCGGTCGAGGTCGTCGATGTCCTGGCAGATCGACCACGCGCGGGCGCCATCGCGTCGCCGGATGCGTCCGATCTCGTTGATCACCGAAACGAACTCCGCCGCGTGCTCGTGCGGAACGAGGTACTCGATGGTGACGACGATCGGACCCGAGGTCGAATGGATCTCGGCGGTCGGCGGATTCGGTTCGAGCCGGGTGCGCGGATCGAGCGAGCCCAGGTGCTCCACGTCGATTCGCAGCCAGCGCGCCGCAAGCAACGACGCGAGCGACGTGATTCCTGCCGCGACCAGCGATTCGCGGAGGCCGGCTGCATGGGCGAACTTGCCCCACCATCCGCTGCCGAGCGCGATGCTCGCGAATGCAACGGTCTGGTAGGTCGCCAGCATCCTCGCGGTCACCCAGCGCGGTGACGAAAGCTGCACGGCGATGTTGAAGTTGGCGAAGGCCAGGGTCCACGCCGTGCCCGCGAGCACGTGGGCGAGCAAAGTGACCGCGGTCCATCGGCTGAGACCGATGCCGATCATCGCGACGCAGGCCAGCGCGGACAGCGCCCGGAGCAGGCCATCCTGCGTGAAGCGACTGCGCAGCGTCGCGTTCGCGAGCGCGCCGAGGATCGCGCCGACGCCGAAGCCGCTCAGCAGCAGACCGTAAGTCGTCGCGCCACCGCCGAGCAGATCGCGCGCCACGATCGGCATGAGGGCTGGGACGGCGGCGATCGGGACCGTGTGCAGCACGCAGCGCAGCATGATCGCGAGCAGGTGCGGCGAGAGGCTGATGTAGCGGAGGCCGGCAGCGATGGCCGACCCCAGCGGCTCGGGCGGAAGTTCACTGCGCTCACGCGCCGGCCGCCACCAGACGAGCGTGGCGAGGATGCCGACGTATGAGACTGCATTGATGACGAATGCGGCCGCGGAACTGAAGGCCGCCACGATGACGCCGCCGATTGCCGGCCCGAGGCTGCGCGCCAGGTTGAACCCGATCGAGTTGGCCATCACCGCCGGCGCAATCTGGGCTCGCGGCACCTGGTCCCCGATGGACGCCTGCCATGCCGGGGCGAACATCGCGGATCCGCAGCCGATCAGGAAGGTGAGCCCGAGCAGCAGGGACGGCGTGATGCGGCCGGCGAGCACGACCACCGCGAGCGCCGCCGAGGCGAGCAGGGCGAGGATCTGCGAAACCAGCATGATCGAGCGGCGGTCGCGGGTGTCCGCGAGGGCGCCCGCCACGAGCGACAGGAAGAAGAACGGCAGCGAACCCGCCGTCTGCACGAGTGCGACCTGGTCGACGGACGGGGCGATCGTGGTCATCAGCCACGAGGCGCCGACCGTCTGGATCATGCTGCCGAAGGAGGAGGCGAGCGTCGCCCACCAGAAGAGCGCAAATGTCCGATGCTCGAACGGGGCGAGCGTCGCGCTCCGCCAGCGTTCGAAGCGAGTGGGCGTGACGTTGGCGTCGGAGCTCATGAGTCAATCTAGCATGAGCGGGAGCGACGACTGCTTGTCCGGGTCGGTGGTGAGGGCGGGGCGGGCAGGGCGTAGTATCGCGACATGCAGAGAGAACTCGAGCGGCCACTCGCGTGGGGCGGCCTGGTGGTTGCGGTCGCGACACTGGTTGCGCTCGGAGTGATCGATCTGCAGCTGCGGAACGCGGTGTCGCTGCAGGGCGTCGTCTCGTTCGAGCTCTGTGCGTACTCGGGCTCGTGTCGGGCGATCGTCGAGGCCTGGGGTCCGATGGGCCAGATCTGGGCAGGGTTGAGTCTCGGCCTCGACTATCTCTTCATGCCAGCGCAGCGCATCCCCGCGAAGGTCGCGCGGTCGGCACGCTTCAAGGTCGATCAGCCGGTGGACGTGTCGGCGCAGGATGCCAGTGTGCTGGTGCGGGCCATCGGCCAGCCAAGACTCAGCGTCGCGCAGAAGCTCGCGGCGTTTGATCCCGATCGGCACGGCGGCGAGGTCATGGCGAGCGGGCGGATCGGGCGCGAGGTGTTCTGATGGCGGCGCGCAGGGTCTGGTGCCCCGACCGCCGCGACATGATCTGGATCGACTGCAATCCGCAGGCGGGCCGCGAAATGAGGGAAAGGCGAAGCCGCATCCATGGAAGAAGGTGCCGAAGGACGCGTATGCGCTTGCCTGCGAAACACTGAATCAGATCATCGCGATCGGTCAGGTTTAAGGACCGGGGTGGGTCCGCCTCGCCCGGGGACTAGAGGACGGTCGGGGAGCCCGGCAGCATGGGTGAAGTGCGACTGGCCGCCGACGGAACGAGGCGCATTTGCAAGGTTGTCACTTGACAACCGGTGGACGCTACACCAGGATATACGAGACACGAGAAATGGCCCGAACGAGGCATCCGAAGAAGGAGATTGAAGAGGCTCTTCGGCACGCGGAAGACAATGGCTGGAAAGTCGAAGTTGGAGGCAGTCACGCGTGGGGCAAAATGTACTGTCCCTACAATGACGCCGAATGCCGCTGCGGAGAGTTTTGTATCACGAGCGTCTGGAGCACTCCGAAGAACGCCGAGAACCATGCTCGGAAGTTGAAGCGAGTGGTCGACAATTGCACGACACACAAGCGACTGGCGGATGCCGGCAAAGGCAGGTCGTCGACGGAGTAAGCGATGATGGAATACGACTTCACTCTGAAATTCAGGCTTCCGGCAGACAGCCCGAGCGCGGACGAGCTGGTGGAACGGCTCGGCGAAGCCGGCTGCGATGATGCTTTGGCAGGCATTGGCCAGCCAGGTCGGATTGCGCTGGACTTTTCGCGTGAGGCGGATTCAGCGCAGGCAGCGATCTTCAGCGCACTGGCCGACGTGAAGAAAGCCATCCCCGGCATCAAGCTCATCGAGGTCGGCCCGGATTTTGTCGGTTTGACCGAAGTGGCGGATTTCATCGGCGTGAGCCGGCAAAACATGCGCAAGCTCTGGCTTACGCATGTCACAGCCTTCCCGGCACCAATCCACGAGGGCAACTCGGCGCTTTGGCACTTGTCATTTGTGCTGGAATGGCTCCGGGAGCGTGGTACGTACCGCGTGGAACAAGCACTGCTCGAGGTGGCTCGCACGGCGATGCAGGTCAACCTCGCCAAAGAGGCCGATCACATGGTGCCTCGCGTGCAGCGGAAACTCCGGGCCCTGGTCGCATGACGCGGCCTGACGGCTGACGGAGGCGTTTCCGCCAGAGCGGACAACTGAATGACATTCGAAACTCGCCGCTTCCGGGGTGCCGATGGCCTA
>CAZRKS010000047.1:0-14958 GCA_964600315.1 uncultured Steroidobacteraceae bacterium
CGCCGGCCGTGGTCGCCTACCAGTGGGGCGTCGCGCGCATCGCCGAGTACGGCGCGGTGTGGGGCCGGCTCGGCTGGCTCGCGACCTTCTTTTACGCAGCGTGCGCGGCTTTCCGCCTCGCCCGGTTCAACGCGCGCGCGGCCACGGCGGACAAGCGCTATTTCGAGGGCTTACCGAGTCCATCGGGTGCGGCGCTGCTCGCCGGGTTCGTCTGGATGCTGGCCGACCTGCAGCGCGAGGGCCTGCGTGCGCTCATGCTCGCCTTCGTGGTCGCGACGCTGGCCGGGGCGCTGATGGTGAGCCGCTTCCCTTATCTCAGCGGCAAGGACTTCAATCTCAACCGTCGCATCCCGTTCGCCGTCCTGCTCCTGATCCCGCTCGGGTTCATGATCGTCGGTTCCAGTCCGCCGGAGATGCTGTTCGGCCTCTTCGGCCTGTATGCCCTGTCGGGACCGGCGTTCTGGGCCTGGCGGAAACTCTCGCGTGGGCGCCGCGACGGGGCGGCGCGCTAGGGCCCGATGGAGATCAGCGCGCGGCAGTCGGCCTACCTGCGGGCGCTCGGCGTCGACGTCTACGTGCGTCGCGACCGGCCGCCGCCGGTGCCGATCCCCGCACCGGCACCGACGCTGTCGCCGCCGCCCACGACGGAGCCTCTCGACTGGGACACCCTGCAGGAGCGGGTCAGCGCGTGCCGACGCTGCGAACTGCACGCGACGCGCACGCAGACCGTGTTCGGCGTGGGACGCCGTGACGCGCGCTGGATGTTCATCGGCGAGGCGCCCGGCGCCGAGGAGGACCGGCAGGGCGAGCCCTTCGTCGGACGTGCGGGCCAGTTGCTCACCTCGATGCTGAAGGCGATGGGGCTCGCCCGCGAAGACGTCTACATCGCCAACGTGCTGAAGTGCCGGCCGCCCGGCAATCGCGATCCGCGCCCCGAGGAAGCGCGCAACTGCCGCGACTACCTCGACCGCCAGATCGAACTCGTCGCGCCCACGCTGATCGTCGCGGTCGGGCGCATCGCCGCGCAGAACCTGCTCGGCACCGACGCGGCGCTGGCGCGGCTGCGCGGCCGGCTGCACGCGCTCGGCGAGCATCGCCGGCCCCTGCTGGTCACCTATCACCCGTCGTACCTGCTGCGCAGCCCGGGCGAGAAGCGCAAGGCCTGGCAGGACCTGCTGCTCGCGAAGCGCACGTTCGCCCGCCTCGAGCGCGGCGAGCCGGTGCTGCCATGAGTGCCGCGAACGCCGATCACCACGAGCATCGCCGACATCTCGTGAAGTTCCGGCCCATGGTGCCGACGGACATCGCGGCGGTCGGCGAGGTCGAGCGCGCGTCTTACGCCTTCCCGTGGAGCGAGGGCATCTTCCGTGACTGCCTGCGGGTCGGGTACCTGTGCCGAGTCGCCGAAATGGAAGGCGCGATCGTCGCCTACGGCGTGGTGGCGCTCGGAGCAGGCGAAGCGCACATCCTCAATCTCTGTGTGCGCGCCGATGTGCGTGGCCGCAGCGTCGGCCGGCAGATGCTGCTGCTGCTGCTCGAACGGGCGCGGCAGGCCGGGACGACGGACGCCTTCCTCGAGGTCCGGCCGTCCAACCGCCTGGCCATCGCGCTCTACCAGTCGGTGGGATTCGTGCAGGTCGGGCTGCGCAAGGGCTATTACCAGGCGGCGCAGGGGCGCGAGGATGCGCTGGTGCTCAGGCTCGACCTGCGCCTCGACGCCGGTCCCACCCCGGGGCCCTGCTAGAATCGCCGCCCCGACCGCGACCGACCGGCACCGAGCGATGACATCCCCCCGCGACGAAGTGGCGCGCCGCCGCACCTTCGCCATCATTTCCCACCCCGACGCCGGCAAGACCACGCTCACCGAGAAGCTGCTGCTGTTCGGGGGCGCGATCCAGATGGCCGGCACCGTCAAGGGACGCAAGGCCGCGCGGCACGCGACTTCGGACTGGATGCGGCTCGAACAGCAGCGCGGCATCTCGGTGACCTCGAGCGTCATGCAGTTTCCGTATCGCGGCCGCATGGTGAACCTGCTCGACACCCCCGGCCACGAGGACTTTTCCGAGGACACCTACCGCACGCTCACCGCCGTGGACTCGGCGCTCATGGTCATCGACTGCGCGAAGGGCGTCGAGGCGCGCACGATCAAGCTGATGGAGGTGTGCCGGCTGCGCGACACGCCGATCATGACCTTCATCAACAAGCTCGACCGCGAGGGCCGCGAGCCGCTCGAACTGCTCGACGAGATCGAGAAGGTGCTCGCGATCGCCTGCGCGCCGGTCACCTGGCCCATCGGCATGGGGCGGGAGCTGCGCGGCGTCTACCACCTGCTCGAGGACCGCATCTACGCCTACCAGGCGGCGGAGCAGGGCCGGGCGGGCACGCACGCCACCATCGACGGGCTCGGCAGCGCGGCGGCCACGGCGTTCCTCGGCGAGCGGGCACAGGCGTTCCGCGACGAGATCGAGCTGGTGCGCGTGGCCTCGCACGCGTTCTCGCGCGACGACTATCTCGCCGGGCGCCAGACCCCGGTGTTTTTCGGCTCGGCGATCAACAACTTCGGCGTCACGGAGCTGCTCACGGCGTTCGTGGAGTACGCGCCCGCGCCGCTGCCGCGCGCCACGACGACGCGCACGGTGGACGCCTTCGAGGACAAGCTCTCGGGCTTCGTGTTCAAGATCCAGGCGAACATGGATCCCGGTCACCGCGACCGCATCGCCTTCATGCGCATCTGCTCCGGGCGCTACGAGCGCGGCATGCGCTTCTTCCACACGCGCCTCGCCAAGGAGGTCCGCATCGCCGACGCGCTCACCTTCCTCGCGGCCGACCGCCAGCACGCCGAGGAGGCCTACGCAGGCGACATCATCGGTCTTCACAACCACGGCACGATCAACATCGGGGACACGTTCACCGCCGGGGAGCCGCTCACCTTCACGGGCATTCCGAATTTCGCACCGGAGATGTTCCGCCGCGTCGTGCTGCGGGACCCGCTGCGCATGAAAGCGCTCTCGAAGGGGCTCGACCAGCTCTGCGAGGAGGGCGCGACGCAACTCTTCCGTCCGTTGCGCAACAACGACCTCATCCTGGGCGCGGTGGGCCAGCTGCAGTTCGACGTGGTCGCATTCCGCCTGCAGGACGAATACGGCGTGCAGGCAACCTGGGACGCGGTCAACGTCCACACGGCGCGCTGGGTCTACTGCGCCGACCCGAAGAAGCTGGCCGAGTTCCGCGTCAAGGCGCACGACCATCTCGCGCTCGATCACTCCGGGGCGCTCGTGTACCTCGCGCCGACGCGGGTGAACCTGCAGCTCACGGAGGAGCGCTGGCCGGACGTCGCGTTCCGGGAGACGCGTGAGCACCTCGCGTCGGCCGCGTAGCGTCCTCGCGCGGCGGCCGGTCGTCGCCTGGGCGCTCTACGACTGGGCCAACTCGGCGTTCGCGACCACCGTCATGGCCGGGTTCTTCCCGGTCTTCTTCAAGCAGTACTGGAACGCGGGCGTCAGCGCCACCGAGAGCACCTATCGCCTCGGAGTCACCAGCGGTCTCGCGAGCCTGTGCATCGCGCTCGTGGCACCGGCGCTCGGGGCGATCGCCGACCGCGGCGGTGCGCGGGTGCGACTGCTGATGGTCTTCACCGCCCTCGGATCATTCGCGACCCTTGCGCTCGCGGCGGTCGGTCCGGGGCAGTGGCTCGCCGCGGCCGCACTCTACCTCGCGGCGTCGCTCGGCTTCTGGGGCGGCATCGTGTTCAACGATTCGCTCCTGCTGCACGTCGCCGAGCCCGACGAGTACGACCTCGTCTCCGGATTCGGCTATGCGCTGGGATACCTCGGCGGCGGGCTGCTGTTCGCCGTGAACGTGCTCATGACCCTGCAGCCGCAGCGCTTTGGCCTCGCCGGCCCGGCCGAAGCGGTGCGCTGGTCGTTCGTGAGCGTGGGCGCCTGGTGGTTCGCATTCGCGCTGCCCTGCGCCGCCTGGGTGCGCGAGCGGCGCGACGGGCGCGTGCACGTCTCCTTCGGGGACGCCGTGCGCCAGGGGTTCCGCGAACTGCGCGCCACGTTGCACGCCGTCCGCCAATACCGGCCGCTCGTCTGGTTCCTGGCGGCCTACATCCTCTACATCGACGGCGTGAACACCGTCATCAAGATGGCGGTCGACTACGGGCTCTCGCTCGGCTTCGACCAGTCGCATCTGGTCAAGGCGCTGCTGCTCACGCAGTTCGTCGCATTCCCGGCGGCACTCGCCTTCGGCTGGCTCGGCGGCCGCATCGGGGCGCGCAAGGGCATCTTCATCGCGCTCGCCGTGTACCTCGCCGCGACCTGCGGCGCGTATTTCCTGTCCGAGCCGCGGGACTTCTACGTGCTCGCCTGCGTCATCGGCCTCGTGCAGGGTGGCATCCAGTCGCTCAGCCGCAGCTACTACGGCCGGCTGGTCCCTGCGGACAAGTCGTCCGAATTCTTCGGCTTCTACAACATGATGGGCAAGGCCTCGGCCATCCTCGGCCCGATGCTGGTCGGCGTCACGGCCGCGCTCACCGGCGACTCGCGGCTGTCGATCCTGTCGATCCTGCTGCTGTTCCTCGGCGGCGGGGCGCTGCTCCTGGTCTCGGCCCGGATCGAGCGTCGAGCCGGCGGACGTCGGGGGGCGACGCCTTGACACCAGAGGCTCATTGGCGATCCCATCCGGGCATGCCATCGCGCTGCAGTGACGCCGAATGAAGGACGGGCCGGTGACCGTGATCGTCGGCATGGGTCCGGGCCTGGCGCTCGCGATCGCCGAGCGCTTTGCCTCCGCCGGCCATCGCGTCGTGGGTTTCGGGCGCAGTCCGGGCAAGGTCACCGGGAGCGTCGCGGCTCTGCACGAGCGCGGGCTCTCCGTCGAACTGCGCAAGGCCGACGCGGCCGACGCGGCAGGCCTGCTGCGGGCCCTGCAGAGCGTCGAGCGCGATACGGGCCCGGTGGAGGTGCTGGTCTACAACGCCTATCGGGCGAGCTTCGCGCCGCCGTCGAGGCTGTCGCCCGAGGATGCGATCGCGGATTTCCGGGTCAACGTGCTGGGGGCGCTGGTTGCCGCGCAGGCGGTCCTGCCGGGCATGCGCCGGCGCGGCCACGGCACGATCCTGTTCACGGGCAGCGGCCAGGCGCTCGATCCGACGGACTGGCTCGATGCGGCGTCGCTCGCGATCGGCAAGGCCGGACTGCGCAACCTGGCCCATTCGCTGAACGCCGAACTCGCGGCCTCGGGCGTGCACGTCGGCACGGTCACCGTGGCAGGCATGATCCAGCCCGGGACGGCGCTCGCGCCGGAGAGGCTCGCAGAAGTCTTCTGGCAGATGCACGAGGCGTCCCGCGACACGCGGCCCGCCGAACGCATCTGCCGCGGTTGACGTGAGCGGCGGGCGGGCACCGATGCGGCCGTGGTTGCGTCCGAGACGGGACGCGGCGCCGGTCGCCGTGATCGGCGTGCCGCTCGATCACAACAGTTCCTATCTGCGCGGATCGCGAGCGGCGCCCGCCGCCATCCGCCGGTTTCTGCTCGACGGCAGCATGAACTGGACCAGCGAGTCGGGCTGCGACCTCGCGGCACACGACGGCTGGAGCGACTGGGGCGACGTCGACTGCCGCGGCGAGGCGGCCGACATGGGTCGGATCGAGGCGTTCGCCGCGGAGGCCTGGCGGCGCGGTCGGCTGCTCGCGCTCGGCGGCGATCACTCGGTGACCGCGCCGCTGCTGCGCGGACGGCCACGGGACGCCACGCCGCTCACGGTGCTGCATTTCGACGCACATCCCGACCTGTATCCCGAGTTCGACGGCAATCGCGATTCGCACGCGAGCCCGTTCCATCGCGTCATGGAGGAGGGGCTCGCCGCCCGGCTCGTGCAGGTCGGCATCCGCGCGTCGACGGCGGTGCAGGAGGCGGCCGCACGGAGCTTCGACGTCGAGACCGTGCGAGCCTGGGAGGTCGCAGACTGGCCCGGGCTGCGCGACGCGAGTCCCGTCTTCGTGTCGCTCGATCTCGACGTGCTCGACCCCGCCCATGCGCCGGGCGTTTCGCACTACGAGCCCGGCGGACTTTCGGTCCGCGACGTGCTGCGGGTGCTGCAAGGCGTGCAGGGCCCGATCGTCGGCGCCGACATCGTCGAGCTGAATCCGGTGCGGGACGCGCAGGGACGAACCGCCGCCGTGGCGGCAAAGTTCCTGAAGGAACTGCTCGCGAAGATGCTCGGAGCCTGACGGGCCGGTGCCGGGCCGTTGCGCGCGACCGCCTCGTCGCACGCGTCAGCTGACCGGGCTGCACGCCTGCCGGACGGCCGTCTCCACCAACCGGAAGACCTGCCCGTCGTCCGCAGCCTGCGTCCGCCCGAGCAGTCCCTGGCGCCAGCGTCGCGGCAGGGCCTCTGCGCCGTGCATCGCGCCCACCGCCGCGCCGACGATCGCGGCAATCGTGTCGTTGTCTTGCGTGTCGTTCACGGCACGCACGATCGCCTCCTCGGGATCGTGCGCGTGCCTCGCCAGGATCCAGAGCACGCTCGGCACCGTCTCGAGGAGATACGCTCCCGAATGCCAGGCCTCGCAGGCATCGTGCGCGCTCCACTGCGCCGTCCGGGCCTCGCCGATCACGAACTCGAGGTAATCGGCGAACGGTCCCTCCCGTCCCGCGTAGTGACCGGCGCGGGCACGATAGGGCTGGTCCGTGCAGACCCGCCGCACGGCCGCGAGGAAGGTCGCGACGATCCACTCCGGCGGCGGGCATTCCGGCAGCCGCAGCAGGCGCGACAGGAGGTCGACGAACGCGACGCAGGCGGCCACTGAACTCGCGTCGCGGTGCGTGACGATCGAGGCGAGCGCCGCGTCGAGCCAGAGCGCAGCGCCCGGATCCTCCGCGTGCAGCAGCGCGATCGGCGCGATGCGCATGAGCGCCCCATTGCCGGCGCTCTCCGCGCCGCATCGATACCACGGCGTCAACCCGGCGGCGCGGTTCTCGAGGAATCGTCGCACCGAGCCACCGATGCCGTAGATGTGGCGCGACGCGAAGCGGGCGGCGAGGTCCTCGGGATCGAGGCCGCCGCGCTCGAGGAGACTCTCGAGCGTCCAGAAGGCGAGCTGGCTGTCGTCGGACGGCAGCCCGACGCGTCGGCCGGCGGCGTGGCGATTCGGCAGGTAGTCGCGGATCTCGCCGAATCGCGCCGCGCGATCCTGCGCGATCCATCCCTCGCTGGTGTTGCCGAGCGCGTCGCCGATCGCGAGCCCGAGCAGCATGCCGCGGACGCGGTCCGGCGCGACCGGCGCCGCCGGCGACGGGCCCGGGCCCTGCAGCAAGGCAGACTTCGCCGGCAGGAAGCCTTCGGAGATCACGCGCGCGACGAGGGCGAGGTCGGTCGACATGGCATGCCAGTGTCGCAGATTCCCGCGCCTCGGCGTCAGTCGCGACGCCGGGCCCGGGCTCATCCCCTGAGCCCGATGGCTGCGACGATGATCCTCGAGGACGGCGCGGTCGCGCCCGGAGGGCGCAAGCCGTCGACGGACCGACGGGCCGTCGCCGTCCTCACCCCGCGCGCCGATATAGCCGTATCCTTGCAACCGTCCTGCCGGAGGCCCGCGATGTTCCCGTCGAACTGGCGAGCGGTGCGTTGCGCGATGTTGCTCGTCGCGCTGGCCGCGCTGTCGGTCGCGTGCAGCGAACGATCCGCGCCGGAGCGCGCGGTGCCGAACCGCATCGAGTTCGGCATCTGGCGGCCGGATGCGAACGGCGACCTGCAGTTCGAGGCGACCGACGAGGTTCCCTACGTCGCCGAGCAGCCGTTCGGCTGGCGCCTGCGAAGCGGCGCACCCTCGCGCCCCGTGAAGTGGGTCGAGCGACTCGAACTGCCGGCCCCTGCCGAGTCCTGGGAGGGCGTCGCGGAGAGCCCGAACGTCACGCTCTCGGAGGATGGGCGCACCGCCACGACCTTCGGCGCCGCGCTGCCGGGGGACACGTTCATCGGCAACGTCTGGTATGTCTCGGCCGGCGACCCGACCGGCGAGTGGCGCCTCACGATCGAGTTCGAGGACGGTCGCAAGGCTTCCTTCCGCTTCCGCATGGTCGCGCCGAAGGACGGGTCGGCGCTCGAGCCACCCGGCGAGATCGTCTGACCGCCGTGGGTCACCACGCGGCGGGATCGAGCGCGTAGAACTCCTGCAGCAGGCCGTAGAGCCGCGGGTGCGCCTGCCGCAGTTCCGTGGGACGCTCGAAGAAGTCCTCGGTGGCGACCGCGAAGAACTCGGCCTCGTCCTCGGCCGCGTAGGGGTCGAGAAACGTCTCCTCGCCGCGGTCCACGGCGTCGAGCAGCGCGTCGAACTCGGCCTCGAGGTCGGCGGACCAGGCGTCGAGCGGCCGGATCTGCGCCGGATGCCCGGCTGACGCGGGACCCGCTGCCCGGGGCGGTGCCGCGAGTCCGAGGCCCTCTGCGTCGAGGTAATGCGCGAACTCGTGCAGCGCGACGTTGTAGCCCTCGCCCGGATAGAGCGCGGCCTCGAGCACGTCTTCCCACGACAGGATGATGCGGCTCGATTGCCAGGATTCGCCGGAGAGCACGCGTCGGCGCCGCTCGACCACGCCCGCTTCGTCCTCGACCTCGTCCTCCACCCAGAAGGCCGTCGGGTACACGAGCACCGAATGCAGTTCGTCGTAGTGACCGCGCCGGGCGAGCACGAGCAGGCAGGCGAGGGCGGCGACGGTGACGCGGATCTCGTCGGTGACGACGAGGCCGTTGCAGCCGACGAATTCCTTCTCGGCGAGGAAGGCGTTGACGAGTCCGTCGTGCCGGGCGCGCAACTCGGGTGGCAGGCGACGACGCGCAGGCACGTTGCGCTCGGCGAGCGCGACCCAGTCTCCCGGCAGCGGACGCGCGAGCGCGGCGCGGCGGCGGCGAGCCGTGAGCAGCGGCCCGGCGACGAGCCAGCCGATGACCGCGGCGGCGACCAGCGCGATCGCCGCGGCCGGGCCCATGGCGATCAGCCCAGCTTCTTCAGCCGCTCGACGAGGTCGACGTAGGACTTCATCGCCTTGTCGGTGTCGGTGCCCTTGAGCCTCGCCCACGCGTCGTACTTGGCGCGATTCACGAAGTCGAATGCGCCCGGGCGCTCGCCGGTGACGTCCCCGACGCTGGCCTGCTTGAAGAGCGAATAGAGTCGCAGCATGTCGTCGTCGGCCGGACGCGACGGCAGCTTCTGCGCGTCCTTCGCGGCGGCTTCGAATTTCTTCTTCAGGTCGGCCATGGTTTCGCTCTCGGCGAGTACGGGAGAGCGGCAAGCATACCCGACCAGCTCACGGCTGGAGTCGGTTCACGAGGTGCTTGAGCCGGCGCAGGTCGGTTGCCGTCGGCCGGGGCCCGTAGCGCAGCGCGGCGTAGACGTCGCGGATCTCCGCCAGGTCGCGGGCCAGATCCGGGCAGCTCGCCGCCGCGCGATCGAGATAGTCGATCGGGCCTTCGGCTGCGCCCGGCGCGAGGCCGCGACGCCGCAGCCGCCGGGCCGCCTCGGCGTGCAGGCGCGCCGGCCAGTCGGGAGCCGGGGCCCGGTGCTTCCAGCCGAGGTAAGCCGAGAGCGTGACGAAGAACGCGGCCAGGCTGCCCGCGAGGCCGAGCCCGAGCGTGCGCCAGTCGGGCTCGTCGATACCCAGGCGCTCGAGCAGGTCGAACTGGCTCGCCGCATTGAAGCGCACGACGCGCTCGTTCCAGTAGTCGTTGACGACGTCCCAGGCGAGCGCGACCTGCAGCCAGAGGTCGCTCTGCTGGCGCAGTCGGCCCGGCACGGGCTCGTCGGCGGCAACGGCGTTGATGAGCCCGCGCTCGATGCGTTCCGGCGCGACCGCGGCGGTCGGGTCGACGCGGACCCAGCCGCGCCCTTCCAGCCACACCTCGGCCCAGGCGTGCGCGTCCGACTGCCGCACCAGCAGGTAGCCCGCGAGCGGATTCAATTCGCCGCCCTGGTAGCCGGTCACGACGCGCGCCGGCACGCCCGCGGCACGCATCACGAACGTGAACGCGGAGGCGTAGTGTTCGCAGAAGCCCTTGCGGGTGCCGAACAGGAACTCGTCGACGGCGTTCTCGGCCAGCTTCGGCGGCAGGAGCGTGTACTCGAAGGGCTCGTTGCGGAACCGGTCGAGCAGCGCCGTGACGATGGCGCGCGGGTCGCCCGGGTGGCTGCGGGCGAGTTCGCGTCCCAGCGCCAGCGCGCGTGGATTGCCCCGCGTGGGCAGCTGCGTGTCCTTGTTTCGCAGCGATTGCGGAAGCGTCGAGCCGGCCCGGTACTGCGGGTAGGAGCGCAGGCGGAACGAAGCCAGGTCGCTGAGCGGCCGCGGCGAGAGCAGCGAGAAGTCGAAGGCGCGATACGCCTCCCGCTTCGGCCACACGGCCGGCATGTCGAGCGCGAGGATCCAGTTGCGATCGTGCGGCTCGAGGGTCACCTGATAGTCCACCGGTTCGCCGGCGAACTCGACCTGCTGCTCCGGGAACGCCTGCGCGCGTGCGCGGCGCCAGCTGCGACCGTCGAATTCCTGCAGCACGGGCCCGCGCCAGTAGCGCTGGGCGGGCGGTGGCACACGACCGATGAAGCGCACGCGAAACGCCGGTTCGCCCGAGACGCTCAGGTCGGAGACGTCGCCCGGCGTCATCTCGTCGTTGAGTCCGCTGCGGGCCGACTGGGAGATGCCGATCGCCCAGAACGGCCCGGGCAGGCGGGGGAAGAGCAGGAACAGCGCCAGCGCGAGCGGCGCGGCCTGCAGCATCAGGACCGAGGTGCGCCGCAGGACGTCGCGCCCGGAATCGCCGGCCGAACCCGCGTGCACGCGCATGAGCGCAGCCGTCGCGAGCAGGGCGCCCGCGAGCAACCAGGGGAGGAGCGGCAGCCGCTGGTCGCGCAGCAGCGCGGCATAGAGCAGGAAATAGGCGATGAAGACCAGCACGGTCAGGTCGCGCGCGCTGCGCGTCTCGAGCAGCTTCACGCCGGCCATCAGCGCGAGGAAGGCCGTGCCGGCCTCGATGCCGCTCAGCGTGCGATACGAGAGAAGGGTCGCGACGACCGCCAGCACCGCGAGGGTGTTGCTCAGCCACCTCGGCGGCAGCGGCCAGCCGCGCCGCGCCGCCGTCCAGCGCCAGGCCGCCACGGCGACGAGCAGCAGCCCGATCCACGACGGCATCGACGGCGCGTGGACTGCCACGGCGGCGGCCAGCGCGATCAGCACGCCGTCGAGACCGCGCGGGCCGCGGGACGTCGACTCAGCCACCGTCGTCGCCCTCGTCGAAGAGTGCGAGCGCCGTGAGGCAGCGTTGCAGCTGCGCCGTGCCGATGTTCGCGTCGATGTCGACGCCCGGCAGCCGAAGCCCGAACGCTTCGCCGCAGTCGTGCGCGTCGAGCACCCAGCGGCAGAGCTGCGCGAGCCGCGCCTCGACGCCGAGGCCGGGCAGACTGTCCCAGTCGAAGACGTGCGAGACGACGTCCGTGCCCGCGTACTGCTTGGTGTGCAATCCCTGACCGCGCGCGTACGCCTTCCAGGCGATGCGCCTGAGCGAGTCGCCCGGCAGGTAGGGGCGCAGTCCGGCGAAGTCTTCCTCGCCTCGCGCGCGGTCCTGGGCGCCGCCGGTGTCGGTCTCCACGCCGGGTGGCGGCAGGCGACGCTCGGCCGGCGGTGGCCAGGCGATCGCCGCGTACTCCGGGTGCACGACGGCCCAGGCGCGGAAGAGCCCCAGCGGATGACGCGTCGCCAGCTCGAAGCGGCCGAGCCGGACGCGACCGCGCCGTGCGGCGCGCAACGCGATCTCCGCAGGCGCCGAGCCGAGCGCCGGGACGTCCACGACCACGGGCGCCGATCCCGTCGGCGCCACCTCGATGCGCGGCCGCGGCGCGCCCGAACGATTCTCGAGCAGCAGGCGGTAACGCAGGTCCTGGCCGACGAATGCCGATTCGGTCGCGAGCAGGCGCAGTTCGAGGCCGGAGAGCGTCCCGTGGCAGTGGTGCATGGCGACCAGACCGATGCTCACCAGCAGAAACGCGAGCCCGAGGCCGAGGTTGTTGTTGTAGTTGAGCCCGCCGAGCACCATCGCGAACACCATCGTGGCGTAGGCGAGTCCGAGTCCGGTCGGCAGGATGTAGATGCGCCGCCGGTCGAGGCGCACGGGGTCGCGGTCGGCGCCCTGGCGTCGCCTCACCCAGTCCTGGACGCGCCGGTCGAGGGTCGCGCGCAGCCGTCGGATCAGCGTGCGCATCCCGGCGTCACGGGACCGGCACCGATTCGAGCACGAACTGGCCGATCTGCCCGGCGTCGCGGAAACGGGACGTCTCACGCGGCGCGAGACGGTGGCCGGCTACCGCGGGCAGCACGGCCTGCACGTCCTCGGGCAGGACGCCCGGATGCCCGTGCATCAGGGCCCAGGCCTGTGCGGCCCGCAGCAGGCCGATCGCGGCGCGCGGCGAGAGGCCCGCTTCGAACTCGCTCGCCTGCCGGGTGTGGCGCGTGATCGCCTGCACGTAGTCGAGCAGCGCCTCGGAGGCGTGCACGCGCGGCACGTCGCTCTGCAGGCGCAGCAGTTGCTGCGGCGTGAGCGCCGGAGTCAATCCGACCAGCAGGTCGCGGCGGTCGGCGCCGAGCAGCAGCTGCCGCTCGAGCGATGCCTCCGGGTAGCCGAGCGCGATGCGCATCAGGAACCGGTCGAGCTGCGACTCCGGCAGTGGGAACGTGCCGATCTGGTACATCGGGTTCTGCGTCGCGACGACGAAGAACGGCTCGCTCATCGGATAGGTCTGTCCGTCGGAGGTGACCTGGTGTTCCTCCATCGCCTCGAGCAGCGCGCTCTGCGCCTTGGGCGTGGCGCGGTTCACCTCGTCGGCCAGCACGACCTGCGCGAACACCGGTCCGCGGTGGAAGCGGAACTGGCCCGTCTCCGCGTCGAACACGGACACGCCCGTGATGTCGGCCGGCAGCAGGTCGCTGGTGAACTGGATGCGCTGGTAGGAGAGGCCGAGCGTGCGCGCGAGCGCGTGGGCGAGCGTGGTCTTGCCCACGCCCGGGATGTCCTCGATGAGCAGGTGGCCGCGGGCGAGCAGGCAGGCGAGGCACAGGCGCAGCTCGCGCTCCTTGCCGAGGATGATGCCGTTCAGAGCCGCGATCGCGGCCTCGACCCGTTCCACGCCGGCAGCCTCCGGACCCGCCGCCGCACCGTGCACCGCGGCGTTCATGCGCCCGCTCCCGCGGCCCGCACCGCGTCGAGCCGCCGCAACTGCTCGGCGAGCTGGCCGATCTGCCGGTCGAACTCGGCGATGCGCTCGCGCTCCTGCGCCACGACTTCCGGCGGGGCGTTCGCGACGAAGTTTGCGTTCGCGAGCTTGGCGACGCTCCGGCCGCGGTCCTGGTCGGCACGCGCGTGCCGCTTCTGCAGGCGGGCGATCTCGGCCGAGACGTCGTCCACGAGCCGGGCGAACGGGGCGAGGAGGGTGCGGCCGTCGACGATGGCGATCGCGCAGGGCGGCAGGTGTTCTTCGGACGCGACCAGGGTCACCGACTCGAGGTTGCCGACGCGCGCCATCGTGCCGGCGAGCGCGGCGAGCGCCTCGGCGTCGCCGGCGCGCTCGGTGCGCACGTAGACGGGCGTCGCGCGCGAATGAGGCACGTCGAGCTCGCCGCGGATCTGGCGGATGCCGAGCACGACCGACTGCAGCAGACCGACCTGGCGCGCGGCCTCGGCGTCGGCGGCGAAGTCGCCGGCGACCGGGTAGGGCTGCAGCATGATGCTCGGCCCCATGCGGCCGGCGAGCGGCCCCACGCGCTGCCAGATCTCCTCCGTGATGAAGGGCATCAGCGGATGCAGCAGGCGCAGCGACGCCTCGAGCACCTCGAGCAGCGTGCGCCGCGTGCCGCGCCTGGCGGCGGGCGCCGCGTCATCGGCCTGCAGCACCGGCTTCGAGAGCTCGAGGTACCAGTCGCAGAACTCGTACCAGACGAACTCGTACATCGCCTGCGCCGCGAGGTCGAAGCGATAGCCGGCGAGATGGTCGCGCACGGCGGCGACCGTGCGCCCGAGCCGGGCGCGGATCCAGCGGTCGGCGACGGTGAGAGTGTGCTCGCCCTGCAGGTCGGCCGCGTGCGCCTCCGTGTTCATGAGCACGTAGCGCGACGCATTCCACAGCTTGTTGCAGAAGTTGCGGTAGCCCTCGATCCGGCCGAGATCGAAGCGGATGTCGCGCCCCATCGTGGCGAGCGCGGCGAACGTGAAGCGCAGCGCGTCCGTGCCATACGACGGAATGCCCTGCGGGAACTGCCGGCGCGTCGCCTTCTCGATCGAACTCCGCATCTGCGGCTGCATCAGCCCGGAGGTGCGCTTCGCGACCAGCGACTCGAGGTCGATGCCGTCGATCAGGTCGAGCGGGTCGATGATGTTGCCCTTCGACTTCGACATCTTCTGGCCGTGCTCGTCGCGGATCAGGCCGGTGATGTAGACCTCGCGGAACGGCACCTCGCCGGTGAACTCGAGGCCCATCATGATCATGCGGGCCACCCAGAAGAAGATGATGTCGAAGCCGGTGACCAGCACGGAGGTCGGGTAGAACGCGGCGAGCTCGGGCGTCGCCTCCGGCCAGCCCAGCGTCGAGAACGGCCACAGCGCCGAACTGAACCAGGTGTCGAGCACGTCCGTGTCGCGGCGGAGCGGCACTGCGCGCCCGTGCTGCGCGCGGGCCTGGGCGAGCGCCTCGGGCTCGCTGCGGGCCACGTAGACCCGCCCGGATTCGTCGTACCAGGCCGGGATGCGGTGGCCCCACCACAGCTGCCGGCTGATGCACCAGTCCTGGATGTTGCGCATCCACTGGAAGTAGGTCTTCGCCCAGTTGTCCGGGATGAAGCGGATGCGTCCGTCCTCGACCGCGCGGACGGCGGGCTCGGCGAGCGGCGCGATGCGCACGTACCACTGGTCGGTGAGCCAGGGCT
>CAZRKS010000048.1:0-14915 GCA_964600315.1 uncultured Steroidobacteraceae bacterium
GGCCAGCGGCGCTATCTGGAGTCGCTGAACGCCTATGCGCGGCAGTTCGTGCAGCCGGCCGGGCGGCCCGACGTGGACGCGATCTTCGGCATCCCGCCGACCGTCGCCATCGAGCAGCGCACCAGCCGCGGCGGCCGCAAGAGCACGGTCGGCACGCTGACGGAAGTGCATCACTTCCTGCGGTTGCTCTACGTCAAGCTCGGGCTGCAGCACTGCCCCGATTGCGACGTGGCGATCGAGCCGCAGAGCGTGGACGCGATCGTGGCGCGGTTGCTGCGCGAGGCGCGCGGACGGCGCATCCAGGTGCTCGCACCGCTCGTGGTCGCGCGCAAGGGCTATTACACCGACCTCGCGAAGTGGGCGGCGGCGCGGGGCCACGAGCACCTGCGCGTCGATGGCGAGCTCGAGCCCACCCGCCCGTGGCCGCGGCTCGACCGGTTCCGCGAGCACACGATCGAACTGCCGGTGGCCGAACTGCACGTCACGCCGGCTGCCGAACGCGAACTACGCGACTCCCTCCAGAAGGCGCTCGACCTCGGCAAGGGCGTGGCGCTCGTGCTCGATCGCGGCAAGCTGCGCGTATTTTCGACGCGACGCGCCTGTCCGTCCTGCGGCCGCAGCTTCGCGGAGCCCGATCCGCGGCTCTTCTCCTACAACTCGAAGCACGGCTGGTGCGAGTCGTGCTTCGGCACGGGCGTCGCGATCAAGGGATTCGACGCCGAGCAGACCGGCGAGGAGATCTGGTGGAACGAGTGGTTCGAGGGCGAGGCCGCCGCCTGCGGATCCTGCGACGGGCAGCGACTCAACCCGATCGCGCTCGGCGTGCGGTTCCGCGACCGCTCGATCGCCGAACTGTCGGCGCTCCCGGTCGACGATGCGCGCGATGTCTTCGGCCGCCTGAAGCTCGCCGGCCGCGAGGCCGCCATTGCACGTGACCTGCTCGCCGAGATCCGCGCGCGCCTCGAGTTCCTGCACGACGTGGGGCTCGGCTACATCTCGCTCGACCGCGCCGCGCCCACGCTGTCCGGCGGCGAGGCGCAGCGCATCCGGCTCGCGGCCCAGCTCGGCTCGAACCTGCAGGGCGTCTGCTACGTGCTCGACGAGCCGACGATCGGCCTGCATCCGCGCGACAACGCGATCCTGCTCGATTCGCTCGGGCGCCTCGGCGCGCGCGGCAACACGCTGCTCGTGGTGGAGCACGACGAGGACACGATCCGCCGCGCCGATCATGTGATCGACCTCGGGCCCGGCGCGGGCTCGCGCGGCGGCCGGGTGGTCGGGCAGGGCCGCCTCGAGGACCTCGTGCGGGCCCCGGAGTCGCTCACCGGCCGCTTCCTCGCATCCCCGCTCCTGCATCCCTTGTCGCCGCGCCGTCCGGTCCGTCGGGGCGATCCGGCACTCGCGATCGAGCGGGCATCGCTGCACAACCTGCGCAACGCAAACGCGCGCATTCCGCTCGGGCGCCTGACCGTGATCACCGGCGTCTCCGGGTCCGGCAAGTCGACGCTCGCCCGCGACGTGCTGTTCGCGAACCTGCACCTGCAGGCCGGCGCGACGCGTCGACGCGGCCGCGCGCCCGGCTGGGTCGGTTGCAGGGGCATCGTGGGAATCGAGCAGGTGCAGCGCGTGCTCGAGGTGGACCAGACGCCGATCGGCCGCACGCCGCGCTCCTGCCCGGCGACCTACGTCGGATTCTGGGACGAGGTGCGGCGACTGTTTGCCGGCGCGACCGAATCGCGGGTGCGCGGCTACAGTCCGTCGCGCTTCTCGTTCAACACCGCGGGCGGACGCTGCGACGCCTGCGAAGGGCAGGGCGTGCAGACCATCGAGATGAGCTTCCTGCCCGACGTGAAGGTGCTGTGCGACTCCTGCGGCGGCCGGCGCTTCAATGCCGAGACGCTCACCATCGCCTACCGGGGCCGCAGCGTCGGCGAGGTGCTCGCCCTGAGCGTCGACGAGGCCGTGGAGATCTTCGCGGCGCACCCGCGCATCCACGGCGCGCTGCGGCTGCTGCAGGACGTCGGGCTCGGCTACCTCACGCTCGGCCAGCCGAGTCCAACCCTGTCCGGCGGCGAGGCGCAGCGCATCAAGCTGGTGACCGAGCTGGCGCGACTGCGCGCGGGGCAGAGCACGCTCTACGTGCTCGACGAGCCGACGGTCGGCCTGCACATGGCGGACGTCGAGAAGCTGGTGCGCGTGCTGCACCGCCTGGTCGAGGCCGGCAACACGGTGGTCGTCATCGAGCACAACCTCGACGTGGTCGCGGAGGCCGACTGGATCGTCGACCTCGGCCCGGAAGGCGGATCGGCCGGCGGCCGCGTCGTCGTGCAGGGCTCGCCGGAGCAGGTGGCACGCGCGGCGGCGAAGTCGCACACCGCGCGCGTGCTGCGGCCGTTCCTCGAAGAGCGCAGAACACGGGACTGACGGCGGAGCCGGTTGCGTTCAGCGACCGGCCGCACCGCGTTCCTGCATCACCCGGCGCACTTCCTCCGCGATCGCCTGCACGCCGGCGCGGACGCTGTCGGGCGCCTGCGAGTAGTTGATGCGGAGGCACTCGTCTCGATGGCGCCAGTCGGCGTCCAGCCCCGGAAAGAAATGGTGGCCCGAGAGCACGTAGACGCCGCGGGCCTTCAGGCGCCGGTAGAGTTCGGCGCTCGGGATCGGCAGTCCCGGGAACCAGAGCCACAGGAAGAACGCCCCCTCGGGCCGGTGGATGCGGAGCGGCAGGTCGCGACAGGCCTCGTGCAGCCAGTCGACTGCCTGTTGCGCGCGCTCGGCGTAGTACGGCCGGATCGACTCCTCGCAGAGGCGCGCCAGTTCGCCGCTCGCGAGCAGCGGTTCGACGATGACCGCGCCGCAAGACCCCGGTGCGAGCGAGGCCGTCGCATTGAAGGCGGTGAGTGCCGCGATGACGTCCTCGTGCGCGACCACGATCCCGGTGCGGGTCGCGGGCAGCCCGAGCTTCGACAGGCTGAGGCACAGCACGACGTTGGCATTCCAGATCAGGTCGGGCTCGACGAACTGTACTCCCGGGAATGGGTATCCGTAGGCCACGTCGAGAATCAGCGGCACCGTGCGCGCCTTCGCGATCGCGTCGAGCCGCTCGAGTTCCCGGAGCGTGAGGACGTTGCCGGACGGGTTGGTCGGGCGCGAGACGCAGATGGCGCCTACGTCGGGCACTGCCTCGAGCCCGTCGAACTGCACGTGATACTTGAAGAACCCGCCGGGCTGCTCCTCGATCGCCGCCGGGCGCGCGATCAGCATGCCGTCGGTCAGGCCCACGTCCGCGTAGCCGATGTACTCGGGCGCGAGCGGCAGCAGGATGCGGCGCCGGGAGCCGTCCGCGCACTCGCCGGCGAACAGGTTGAACAGCACCGTGAATGCCGTCTGGCTGCCTGTGGTGAGCGCGACGTTGCGCTCGGACAGTGGCCAGCCGTATTGCCGCGACAGCATCTCCGCCAGCGCCGCGCGAAAGGCGTGATCCCCGGCCGGCGCCGAGTAGCTCGCGGCGAAGCGCCCGAACTGCGCGGCATCGTCCGCGATCTCGCGCAGCCGCCGGCGGTACACGGCCTCCACCGCCGGAATGCGCGCGGGGTTGCCTCCGCCCAGCATGTGCACGGCCTGGTCGGCGACAGGCTGCAGCGCCTCGCCGAGGTCCGTCATCAGCTCGAGCGCGCCCGTCGGCCGCAGGATCCTGTTCCCGAATTTCGTCGCCGCGAATCTCATCTGCCCGGTTCCGCCTGCGTGACCGTCCGCACGGTCGGCTAGACTCGGCCATACCATGCGCGAAGTCCAGGCAATCATCTTCGATCTCGACGACACGCTGTGGGACGTCGGTCCCGTGATCCTGCGCGCCGAGCATGCACTCGAGCGGTTCCTCGCCGAACGCTATCCGCGCGTCCTCGAGCGGCACACGCTCGAATCGATGCGCGACCTCCGCGCCCGGATGGCGCTCGAACACCCGGCGATGCGCCACGACTTCACGTGGCTCCGGACCCAGGCGCTGCTCGTGCACGCCCGCGAGGCGGGCTATCCCGATGCGATGGCGCAGGAGGCGTTCGACGTCTTCTACCGCGCGCGCAACGAGGTGGTGCTCTACGACGACGTGCTGCCCGCGCTGGCATGGCTCGCCGGCCGCTACCGGCTGTTCGCGATCAGCAACGGCAACGCGGATCTCGCCGCCATCGGCCTCGCGCACTTCTTCGAGCGCAGTCTCGCCGCACGCGAAGCCGGCGTGCTGAAACCCGACCCGCGCATCTTCGCGATGCTGCTCGACACCGCCGGGGTGACGGCCGCCCGCACTCTCCACGTCGGCGACGATCCGCGGTCCGACGTCGAAGGCGCGCGGCGCGCGGGCGTGCGGCCGGTCTGGCTGAACCGCGGCGATGCGCGGTGGCCGGACAATCTGGCCGAGCCCGAGCACGTGATCCGCTCGCTGGGCGAACTCGTGCAGTGGCTCGCCGGGTCAGCCTGAATCCGCGAGCCCCACGCGGCGCAGGATGAACTCGAGCACCGCCTCGGTGTCGTCGAGGGGCAGGCGCGGCAGTCCGCCGGACGCGGTCGCAGGATCGTCCGTCGCGACCGCTTCGACGGTCGCATCCTCCCGGGCGAGCGGCGCCTGACCGCAGGCCGCGCGGTAGACCTCGAGCTTCGGGTGACCGCCGGCCTTGAAGCCTTCCACGAGCACGAGGTCGCACGGGCTCAGCCGGGCGAGCAGCTCCGGCAGCGAAGGCTCGGTCGCGCCGCGATTCTCGTGCAGCAGCGCCCAGCGCAGCGCCGAGGTGACGATCACCTCGTGCGCGCCCGCCTCGCGATGCACGTAGCTGTCCTTGCCCGGCTGGTCGACGTCGAAGGCGTGGTGCGCGTGCTTGACGGTGGAGACCGTGAGTCCGCGTTGCGTCGCCGCGCGCACCAGCCTCGCGACGAGATGGGTCTTGCCGGTGTTCTTGCGCCCGACGATGCCGTAGACGTGCATGTCCGATCCTCAGGGCCGCCTCGGCGGCCCACGTGCCGACTGGAAACGTGACGAATGTCGCAGCACGGATCTTGATCGCGCGCGGCCCGATTCGGTAGCTTCACGCCATGGCTTCCCGCCACGTCGTTCCCGACCTGCGTCGGCGACGGATCGCGTGATCCGGCCCGCCGCGCACGGCGACCTTCAACGCACGGAATTCTACTGCGCCCGCGGCCCTGTCAGCAGCCGCGGCTGCCGGCTGCCATCGATTCCACCGGGGAGGGCCCCATGAGCGAGGACACGCACGCCGCGCCCGCCATCGACGTCCGTAACCTGCAGGAATTCTTCCGCGACGCCGTGCACGCGGCCCTGCAGCGCCAGCAGGTCGGCGTCGACGACCACACCGAGCATTACGTGGTCAACCTGCTCGCGATGTTCGCGCGGTCCGACGCGTTCTTCGACCCGACGCGCGACGGCCCGCGCCTCAAGCCGCTGGCGCTCATGCTGGCCGACGCGGCGAACGCGCCGGCGGGCGAGCAGCGCAGCCGCACGCTGCAGCGGCTCGGCGACGTGAGCCTGTTCGTCGCGGGGTTCCTGTCGCACGGCTTCGCGCGGCGGCTGGTCGACGTCGATTACCACGTGGCGATGGGCGGTCGCGCGTACGGGACGCTCGCGGACTCGTGCGGGCACGGCACGCGCGGCCGTGCGCTGGCCGGCGTCTTCGCCGAACTCGCCGCCAAGTTCCAGCGCCTCGTCGACGCACTGAACGACGTGAGCGAGATGTCGTGGCGTCACTCGGACCGCGACCTGCTGCGCCTCTACGAGGTCTGGCTCAGGACGGGCAGTCCGCGGGCGCACGAGTTGCTTCGCGCCCGCGGCGTGACGCCGACGGCGGTGCCCGTCGGGCGCGCGCGTCACTGAGCCACCCTGCACCATGCTGCTCCGCCAGCTGCAGGGACTGCTCGCCGGCCTCTACGATGCGCCGGCACAGCACGACGTCGCCGACTTCCTGATCACCGACGCTGCGCGCGCGGCGGCCCTGCAGGGAGCTGAGCGGCCGCCCGTCGACGAGCAGTTGCTGATCGCCGAGACCGACGGATCGGTCGAGATCGGCCTCTACGTCGACGCCAGCGTGTTGCAGCGACTCGGCGAACGCTGCCCGCTGCAGCGGCTCACCGACGAGAACCTGGCGGATTACTGCACGGCGCTCGAGGGTGTGAGTCACTTTCACTATGTGGTGTGGAGCGTCGTGCACGAGCGCAGCGTCTCGCTGCTCGAGCTGGAACTGCAGGCGGAGGTCGACAAGTACGCGAGCGCCCTGCGCCTGACGCTCGACCAGCGCGGCGGCCGGTTCCCTGCGGAGCTCTTCCAGCGGCTGTTCGGCGCGGTGGGCTTCCTGCCGCATCTCGCGGCGCAGGAGCGCGCGCGTTACGAGGAGGCGCATCACTTCGCGGCCCGGTTCTGCCGCCGGCTGGAGGAGCGCTTCCTGAGGCGACGGCGCGCCCGGCCGGAGGCGCTGCTCAAGGAACTGCGGACGTTCTACCGCCTCGGCCGCCACGCGAAGCTGCGCCACGCGGCCGAGTGGAACTGAGGCGCCAGCCCGGTTATTCGTCCTTCTTGTCGGCCATCTTCTTCCGCAGTTCGATCCACTTCGACAGCTCGCGGAGATTCTTCTTCTTCTTCCAGGCCTGCTTGCCGAGGGCGCCGCTGTTGTAGGGGTTGTAGCCCGTCTTCAGCGCCTTGGGGTTGACCTTGAGTGGATTCTGCGGGTCTGCGTCGTCGTCGGCGACGTCGAGGCCCGGGTCGACCAGCGCGCGCACGCGCTCGGCCGCGCCGAGCGTATCGTCGGCCAGCAGGTCGCCTTCGTCCTTCCACTCCCAGGTCACGTTGCCGCGGTCGTCCACGCCGAGGTGGCCCGGATCGCCGCCCACGTCTTCCGGCCGCGGGGTCTTGCCCGTCGGTTTGCCGCCTTTCTTTTCAACCATGTCGTGCTCCGCTCGAAATGCGGTCCACGGCCGCAATGTTACAGAATCACGGCCGGTCCGGGACGGGAACCGCATCACGCATTTGCGGAAGGGGGCAGGTCAACGGTCGACGGGTTGCGGTCCACGCAGGGCTGCCGCCGCCCAGAGCAGTCCGACGATGCTCTTGCCGTCTCTCAGCTCACCGCGGGCGGCGCGGGCGGCCGCCTCGTACAGCGGGACCCAGTGCGCCTCGAAGACCTCGTGCTCCTCGGGGGACGCCGGCACCGGGACGAGGTCGCGGGCGAGATAGACGTGGATCACCTCGGTGAAGACGCCGGGCGAACTCAGGTATTCGCCCAGCTTGTCCCAGCGGCCGGCCCGCATCCCGGCCTCCTCGGCGAGTTCGCGCACCGCGCACTCGAGCGGTGGTTCGCCGCCGTCGAGCTTGCCGGCCGGCAGTTCCTCGAGCCAGCCGCCCGCGGCGTGCCGGTACTGCCGCAGCAGGCAGATCCGCCCCTGAGGGTCGAGCGCCACGACGGCGGCACCGCCCGGGTGATGGGCGATCTCCAGCTCGGCAACCCGCCCGTTCGGCAGGCGCACGGTTTCGAGGTTGAGCGTCAGGACGCGTCCCGTGAAGACGTTGCGGATCGAATCGTCCATGGCCCCCCCGGCGAGCGGTCGACGAGCCGGCGATCATACCGCGCACGGCCTGTGCTAACGTGGCCGGCCAGACCCGCGGCGAACGACGGCCGGAGATTCCCCGATGACGAACTCCTCCATCACCACGACGCTCGCGCGCCTGCGCCAGACGTTCGACAGCGGCAAGACCCGCCCCGTCGAATGGCGGCTCGCGCAGCTCGCCGAAATCGAGCGCGTCATGCGCGAGCACGAGGCGGACCTCGCCGACGCGCTGCGCCAGGACCTCGGCAAGTGCCGCTTCGAGGCGGTGATGACCGAGCTGAGCTTCGTCGAGGCCGAATCGCGCTATGCGCGCCGGCACCTGCGCAACTGGATGAAGCCGACGCGGGTGCGCACGCCGATGATGGCCCAGCCGGGGCGCAGCTGCATCGAGCCCGAGCCGAAGGGGGTCGTGCTCATCATCGCCCCGTGGAACTACCCGCTGTCGATGGTCATGGCGCCGCTGGTCGGCGCGGTGGCCGCCGGGAACTGCGCGGTGATGAAACCGTCGGAGATCACCAGCCACACCTCGGCCGCGCTCGCGGCGATCCTTCCCCGCTACCTCGACCCGGATGCGTTCGCGGTCGTCGAGGGCGGCGTCCCCGAGACGACCGAACTGCTCGAGCAGCGTTTCGACCACATCCTCTACACGGGCAACGAGCGCGTCGCGCGCATCGTCATGACGGCCGCGGCGCAGCACCTGACGCCGGTCACGCTCGAACTCGGCGGCAAGAGCCCGTGCCTGATCGACAAGAGCGCGGATCTCGAGGTGGCCGCCTCGCGCATCGCCTGGGGCAAGTTCATCAACGCCGGGCAGACCTGCGTCGCGCCGGACCACGTGCTCGTGCACCGCGAGGTGGCGCAGCCGTTCATCGAGACGATCACGCGGCGCATCAAGGACTTCTTCGGCGAGGACGCGGCGCAGAGCCCGGACTACGGCCGCATCGCGAGCGAGCGCCACACGGCGCGCTTCGCGCAGCTGCTCGAGGGGCATAGGATCCACCACGGCGGTCGCGTCGACGTCGCCAAGCGCTTCGTCGAGCCCACCATCGTGCTCGACCCGCCCGCGGACTCCGCGCTGATGACCGAGGAGATCTTCGGGCCGGTGCTGCCGGTGATCGCGGTCGACGAGATGCACCATGCGATCAAGTTCGTCGCCGACCGGCCGAAGCCGCTGGCGCTGTATGTCTTCACGAAGAGCAAGGCGCTGGAGGAGGCGGTGCTCGAGCGCTTGAGCGCGGGCAGCGTCTGCGTGAACGACGCAGTGATCTTCATGGTGTCGCCCGAGCTGCCGTTCGGCGGCGTGGGCAACAGCGGGATGGGGCGCTACACCGGATGGTACGGCTTCGAGACGTTCAGCCACATGCGGCCGGTGCTGCGGCGCGGCTTCCGGCTGGACGCGCCGATCCGCTACCCGCCGTACACGGAGCAGAAGGCGAAGCTGATGAAGCTGGTGAGGTGAGGCCCACCGCCCACAGCCCACAGCCAGAACTTCCTTGACCGGCCGTCTCCACCGCGGCACGCGACTGGATATCCATACAGTCCGGAACTATAGTCGCCGGCGATGACCGTCGCCACGCCATTCGCCGGGCTCAACGCCGCACAACTCGAGGCCGCCACTTTCGGCGAGCCGCTGCCCGGCGGCGGGGTGCGCGCGGCGCCCCTGCTCGTGATCGCGGGCGCCGGCACCGGCAAGACCAGCACGCTCGCCCATCGCGTGGCCCACCTGCTGCTGCAGGGCGTCGCGCCCGAGCGCCTGTTGCTGCTGACCTTCACCCGCCGGGCCGCGCAGGAGATGACGCGCCGCGCGCAGCGAGTGGTCGCCGACACGCTGGCACGCCGCCGACCCGGCACGACGGCGCCGGCGCAGCTGCGGCTGCCGTGGTCCGGGACGTTCCACGCCATCGGCAATCGCCTGATCCGCCTGCACGCGAAGCGCCTCGGGCTCGACCCGGCGTTCAGCGTGCTCGACCGCGGCGACGCGGCGGACCTGATGGACGTCGAGCGCCATCGCCTCGGCCTGTCGAAGACCGAGAAGCGGTTCCCGCGCAAGGACACCTGCCTCGGCATCTATTCGCACCGCATCAACACGCAGCGCGGCCTGCGCGAGACGCTGGAGTGCGCGTACCCGTGGTGCCTCGACTGGGAGGAGCCGCTCACGGCTCTGTTCCGCGCCTACGTCGAGGCGAAGCTCGCCCAGCAGACGCTCGACTACGACGACCTGCTGCTCTACTGGCAACTGATGATGCGCGACCCGTCGCTGGCCGCCGACGTCGGCAGCCGGTTCGACCACGTCCTCGTCGACGAGTACCAGGACACCAACGCCCTGCAGGCGGAGATCCTGCTGCGGCTCAAGCCCGATGGCGGCGGCGTCACCGTGGTGGGCGACGACGCCCAGGCGATCTATTCGTTCCGCGGCGCGACGGTCGAGAACATCCTGGAATTCCCGGAGAAGTTCTCGCCGCCCGCGCAGGTCGTGACGCTCGAGGAGAACTACCGCTCCACCCAGCCGGTGCTCGATGCGGCGAACGCACTGATGGCCGAAGGCGGACGGCAGTTCCGGAAGTTCCTGCGCAGCGTGCGCGGCGGCGGCGCGAAGCCGCGCTACGTCACGGTGCTCGACGACCAGGCGCAGGCGACCTACGTCGTCGAGCAGGTGCTCGAATGCCGCGAGCGCGGCATCGAGCTGCGCCGCCAGGCCGTGCTGTTCCGCAACTCCGACCACAGCGACCTGCTCGAACTCGAGCTGATGCGACGGGGCATTCCCTTCGTGAAGTACGGCGGGCTCAAGTTCCTCGAGGCCGCGCACGTCAAGGACCTGCTCGCGGTGCTGCGCTGGGCCGACAATCCGCGCAACCGCATCGCGGCCTTCCGCGTCCTGCAGCTGCTGCCGGGCATGGGTCCGGCGCATTCGGCGCGCGTCTGCGAATCCTTCGCAGCGTCCGGCTTTCGCTGGGACGCGCTCGCCGGGCACGCCGTGCCGTCCGCGACGCGCGAGCACTGGCCCGCCTTCGCCGCGATGCTCGTCTCGATCACGGGCGCTGCGCCGTGGGAAGGGCAGGTCACCCGGGTTCGCGCCTGGTACGAGCCGCAGCTCGAGCGGCTCTACGAGGCGGCGCAGGCGCGCCGTGGCGACCTCGAGCAGCTCGAGCGACTGTCGCTGCAGTACGCGACGCGCGAGTCCTTCGTGACCGAACTCACGCTCGACCCGCCGCAGGCGAGCGGCGACCTCGCCGGCGACCCGCTGCTCGACGAGGACTACCTCGTGCTCTCGACCGTGCACTCCGCCAAGGGCCAGGAGTGGGAGGCGGTCCATGTGCTCAACGTCACGGATGGCAGCTTTCCCTCCGAGTTCGCCACCGGGCGCGCGGAACTCATCGACGAGGAGCGGCGTCTACTCTACGTGGCGATGACCCGCGCCCGGCAGGAGCTGCACCTGCTCGCGCCGGTGCGCTTCTACGTCACGCAACAGGCGCCGACGGGCGACCGCTACGTCCACGGGGCACGCAGCCGGTTCATGACGGAGGCCGTGCTGGCGCGCTTCGAACGTGCGTCGATGCCGTCCGGTTCGGAACCGTCGGCGGCCGCGGCCGTGGCCGACGGAGCGCGCATCGACATCGCGGCGCAGTTGCGCAACATGTGGTGACGGCAAAGGAGGAACACTTGGACCGCAGGCAATTCGTACGACGCGCCATGCTGGCGGCGGTGCTCGGACTCGGCAGCATCACGCTGCAGACGGCGGCGGCTGCCGCGAGCGGCGACACGTTCACCCACAGCGAGGTGCTCGCGGCCGCCGAGAAATTCTTCGGCAAGGGCGCCCGGGGACTGGCGGACGTGATCCAGAAGGCCTTCGACCAGTATGGCCGGCCGAATGCCTATATCCAGGGCGAGGAAGGCGCGGGCGCGATCGGCGTCGGGTTGCGCTACGGCAAGGGCCTGCTGGTCGCCAAGGGCGGCGGCTCGCGGCCGGTCTGGTGGCAGGGGCCGTCCATCGGCTTCGACATCGGCGGCAACGCGGCCAAGAGCTTCACGCTGGTCTACAACCTGCACGACACGGAGCGGCTGTTCCAGCGTTTCCCCGGGGTCGAGGGCAGCCTGTATTTCGTCGGCGGGTTCAGTCTCAATTACAACCGCACCGACGACATCACGCTCGCGCCGGTCCGCTTCGGCGTCGGCTGGCGGCAGGGCGCGAACATCGGCTACCTGCACTTCACGCGCAAATTCAGCCCGATCCCGATCTAGGACGGTCGCGCAAAAGAGAAGGCCCGGGTCGCCCCGGGCCTTCCGTTTCATCAGCAGAGGCGCGTGTGCGCCGCAGCGGATTACCAGCGACGCTGGCCGCCGCCGCCGCCGCCGTAGCCGCCGCCGCCACCACCGCCGCCGTAGCCGCCACCCGGACGGCCACCGCCGCCCGGACGGCCACCGCCGCCGCCGGTGCGCGGACGGTCCTGCGCCTCGTTCACGCGCAGCGGACGGCCACCCATGTTGAAGCCGTTCAGCGCCTGCATCGCGCGCTGCGCGTCGGCCTGCGGCATCTCGACGAAGCCGAAGCCGCGCGGACGGCCGGTCTCACGATCGGACGGCAGGGCGACGGACTCGACGGTGCCGTGCTGCGCGAAGAGGTCGCGGACCTCACTCTCGGTAGCGGAAAAAGGCAGGTTGCCCACGTAGATCTTGGTCATTCGAACGTTCCTGAAAGAAGAATCAACACACACAACGACAGGCGTGAAAAAGCCGATTCACCGCAGGGCGCGAGCCGATCCAGGGCCAGCGCGCGAGCGATTCCTGTCACCTGATCGAAGACGTTTCGGCTTAACAGTCCAGGCGCCGAAAGGCGCCCCGCAAGACACGGACGGGCAACGATCGCGGCGCAGTCTACCACAAGCTCATGTCCGTCAAGGAAAAAATGCCGAAGATCCGGCTGCGCACACAAATTCCGCCACGGGCGCCGCACTCAGACCTTCCGGCTCCCCCACACCGCGCGATCGGCCTACCAGCGGTCGCCGCCGCTGCGTGGCGGGCGCGGTGCCCGCTCGCGGGCCTCGTTCACGCGCAGCGCGCGGCCGTTCATCTCGTAGCCGTTCATGTGCTGGATCGCGTTCTGGGCGTCGCCGTTCGGCATGTCGACGAAGCCGAAGCCGCGCGGCCGGCCGGTCTCGCGGTCACTGACGATCTTCACCGCTTCGACTTTGCCGTGCTGCTCGAACAGGCTGCGCACGTCGGCCTCGGTGGCGCTGAAGGGCAGGTTGCCTACGTAGAGGGTCGTCATCGGAGGGCTCACTCACTCGGGAACGAACGACGGACGCGCCGGCGCGAGGCCGCGAATAGCGTCCTCGCACGCGACCGGGATTGCGGATGAATGACTGGCGGCCAATGCGCTGCACCGGAAGGAGAGGAGGTCGAGCCTCGCGGAAGAACTTTCGGGCGACTGCCTGGTGTCCGGTGCCGGGAATCCTGAGCCGGCCCAAGACTACTTGAGAAGCGCCGGCCCGCGCAACCTAAATCATTGATGCGCCGCAAAAAACCAGTGCTCCGCAGGCGCAAGGCCATGGCCGACCCGGTGCGCGACCGGAGTCGGCGGTGTCGGAATGACCTGATAACATGCGCGCCGCCCCGGGGCCGCCGTTCGCGCCCTCCTGAGCGGTGTGCCGTCGATGGAAGCGTTCCTGGTCTCGACCGGCGTGGTCGCGCTCGCCGAAATCGGCGACAAGACCCAGCTGCTGGCGCTGGTGCTCGCGGCGCGGTTCGGCAAGCCGCTGCCGATCATCCTCGGCATCCTGGTCGCGACCCTGGCCAACCACGCCCTGGCGGGCGCAATGGGCGCCTGGCTCGCATCGCTGGTCGGCCCGGTCGCCATGCGCTGGATCCTCGGCCTGTCCTTCGTCGCGATGGCGATCTGGATGCTGGTGCCGGACGCGCTCGACGACGGGGCCGACGACCGCCGCCACCCGCAACTCGGCGTCTTCGGCACGACGCTCGTGGCGTTCTTCCTGCTCGAGATGGGCGACAAGACGCAGATCGCGACCGTCGCGCTCGCCGCGCGCTACGCCTCGCTCGCGAGCGTGGTGGCGGGCACGACCCTCGGCATGATGCTGGCGAACGTGCCTGCGGTGCTGCTCGGCGAGGTCGCCGCGCGCAAGCTGCCGATGCGGCTGGTGCACGGCATCGCCGGCGCGATCTTCCTCGCCATGGGCGTGCTGGTGCTGCTCGGCGTCGGCGCGGCGACGCGCTGAGCCGGCGGCCGGGCGGTCAGTCCCCTTCGAGGTACGTGTAGCCGTTCAGCTCGCCGTCGTAGAAGCGGCGCAGCGCCCGGCTCTCGGCGAGCGACAGGCGTCCCTCGCGCACCGCCCGCTCGCAGTCGCGCACCAGCTGGGGCAGCAGCCGGTCGACGTCGTAGCGCATGTAGCGCAGCACCTCGGCGGCCGTGTCGCCCTTCACCGTCTCCTCGATCCACCAGCCGCCTTCCTCGTGCAGCTTGATGTGCACGACGTGCGTGTCGCCGAACAGGTTGTGCAGGTCGCCGAGCGTCTCCTGGTAGGCGCCCACCATGAACGCGGCGAGGTAGTAGGGCTCGGGCTCGCGCAGCTCGTGCACCTCGAGCGTGCGCTTGGTCTCGCGCACGCTCGGGAAGTGGTCGATCTTGCCGTCGGAGTCGCAGGTGATGTCGGCGAGCACCGCGTTGCGCGTCGGCTTCTCGTCCAGCCGGTGGATCGGCATGATCGGGAACAGCTGGTCGATCGCCCAGCTGTCCGGCAGCGACTGGAACACCGACACGTTGCAGAAGTAGATGTCGCTCAGGATCGACTCGAGGCCCTCGAGTTCCTCGGGCACGGTCTCGAGGCGGCGGCAGAAGTCGCGGATCTTCGCGCAGGTGGCCCAGTACAGGCGCTCGACCAGGCCGCGGTGCTCGAGGCTCAGGTAGCCGAGGTTGAACATCTGCAGCGCCTGCTCGCGGGCCTGCTGCGCGTCGTGGTAGCACTCGACGAGCCGGCGCTCGGCGATCGAGCGGTAGGCGTCGATCAGGTCGCGCACCGGCTGCGGCAGGGCCGGGTCGCGCGCGCGGCCCTCGGTCACCTCGTCGGTCACGCGGAACTGGTCGAGCATCGAGCCGCCGAGCGTGTTGAACACGAGCAGGCTGTGGTGCGCGGCGATCGCGCGCCCCGACTCGCTCACGATCACCGGGTGGTCGATGCCGCGGGCGTTGCAGACGCTCGCGATGCGGTAGACCACGTCGCTCGCGTACTCGGCCATCGTGTAGTTGATCGACGACGGGTAGTTGGTGCGGCTGCCGTCGTAGTCCACGCCGAGGCCGCCGCCGA